>DQIO01000208.1 GCA_020793555.1 Methanosarcinaceae archaeon
ATGGAACAGTGTCAGATCATATATCTAGCGATATTGTATGGTTGACTCGACACTAGTAGAGTATTATCACTAGACCTTAAAAGATTATTGTAAATTAAAAAGCTAATATTCCATGGATAAGTAAACACTTCAAAAAGAGTCAAGCAATATTACCTACTAAAACACAAGTTTAGTCGAATTAATGATACGCAAAAAAGGCATATTGCACTCAATACTTCCCCATAAGTTTTACTACTCCCCTGTGCACCCCATGTATACTTAAATCACTTCCAAGATACATCATTGGACATCTTCCTGCGATATAATCGACCGCTGGATCATCAAACATCTCTTTGACTTTTGATGTCTCAGTATTCCAGTGTATCCACATCTTGCTAACTCCCTTATCTTTAAGGGATTTGATCACATCTGCCGGCTCGGTCTTTGTTACACCGATAATAGCAGTATGAATATCCCCCGGGATTTCAGATATGTCATTCAATGCATCTGTATCTGATTTATCAGAAAGGTCTGCCAAATATACATTTTTGCTTCTTTTCCTAATCTCATTTGCTGCCCATTTCATTGCAGGTTTTGTCCTGTCAATGATCACAATGAAATTGTCGGAATCCCAGAATGTTTCTTGTGTTGTAATAGAACAGGCCCCCATATCGACAATTAACTAAATAGAAATTTGAGCCAATTTGATAATAACTTTTCAGAGAATATATAACTTTAATATTATTTAATTTCCATAAATAATATAACCCATAAAAACATATATTGAAATCGTAACTATGGTACTCGATAAATTGATCCCACAGCAAAAGAACGTGTCCACCAAGGTTGGCGGACTCCTGATTATCGTAGGCGAGACCATGTTCCTTTTCTCGCTATTGAATTTCGTAATGATAACCCGACTTCAGTACTACAGTTCAGGAGACTCGTTCATACGAACCATCTTTCCTGATTACCTGTTCTTTTTGGCTGGAATGTTTGCAGTAGCAGCCGCAGGCATGTGGATAACATACGTATATGTCTTCCCAAGCAAACAGCGTTTTTCACAGGAACAGGCAGTAAAAGACAACCGCAGCCCGATGTATGACAGGATAATCGAGATTCAGGAAGATGTTGTCCAGATGCGTGAGATGATCGAGATTTTATCGGATAGAGTGGATGAGATGGCAAAGGGAAAGTCTGATTAGTTGAACAGGCAATAACCAATAGAACATGCCCATTGAGATAACACCTATCATCAACGAACCCGCACTTGTCGTATCAAACACCACAAAAGCGCTGGTCATTGCAGACATCCATCTTGGGATCGAGTGGGACCTATATAAAAGTGGTTTTTCCATCCCAAGCCGAATGAAGCAGCACATTGAGCGCATTCACAAATATATCGTGCAGTCCAAACCAGATAGGATAATACTACTTGGCGACATCAAACACAACATCCCACAAATATCATGGCAGGAGAGGGATGAAATACCCCACTTCTTGGAATCCATTGCACAACATGCGCCAATTGATATATTTCCCGGAAACCATGACGGGAATATCGACTTTTTATTGCCAAAGGATGTAGACATCACCCTTCATTCTCCAAGAGGCGAGATTTTGGACGGGGTCGGATACTTCCACGGGCATACATGGCCTGACCCCGAATTACTGGGTGCGGAATATATCATTACAGCACACAACCACCCAATAATACGTTTTACGGATGCACTTGGGTTTGCAACGGTCGAGCCTGCATGGATTCGCACAAAACTCAAATGCGATGCGTTTGAACAGCATTTCCGCAGTATTGACTTTTCACAAAAAGGCACATGGGGTGACCCACATATATTCATCGTACCTGCATTTAATGAACTGTGCGGTGGCGTGGCTTTCAACGAATCACTGCATGATGACCTTCTCGGACCTGTGTTCTCATCGGAAGGATTCGACCTTGACAATGCAAAAGCATATCTTAAAGACGGGACAAATCTCGGTACACTGAAAAACCTGCGAAAGCTGGAAGAATCAAAGCGAAGGGAACCGAGAAAATATCGAACAAAATTGAAGAAAGGACAAAGGTGTGGAGTTAAAAAATGACATTCGATAACATTTTTAATTCATTTCACCCCGATATTCAGGAAGGTCTGGCAAAACGCGCGTTCAATGCTCCTACTGAGCCGCAAGAGAAGGCATTTCCACATATACTGAATGGAGAACACACACTACTTATAGCGCCTACCGGTTCAGGAAAGACAGAATCCGCAGTCCTCCCGATATTCAATAATATACTCGCAAAGAGCGAGGAAGAACGAAAAGGCATATCCGCTCTCTACATCACACCCCTGCGTGCCTTAAACCGCGACATGTTATCACGCATTGAACTGTGGGGCATGGAACTTGGTATAGAAGTAAAAGTGCGCCATGGGGATACATCGCAGTATGAGCGCCAGAAACAATCGAAAAATCCCCCTGATATACTGATTACAACACCTGAAACACTTCAGGCAATGTTCACAGGCTCACGATTGCGGAAGAATCTGGAATGTGTGACCCATGTGGTCGTGGATGAGATACACGAACTTGCATCGTCCAAGCGTGGCACTCAACTGGCAGTGGGACTTGAGAGGCTTGTTGAACTTTCCGGGGAATTCCAGAGGATCGGGCTTTCAGCCACAGTGGGTAATCCTGATGTTGTGGCAGGTTTCCTGGCAGGTGCAGAACGCGATGTGACGATCGTTGAAGTGTCCATGCTAAAACTTCTGGAATTCAACGTAGTTAGTCCGCAGATTACACAGGAAGATACGGATATCGTAAAAAAGATAGGATGCGATGTCGAGTTTGCATCCCATTTGCGATGCATACGCGAGATCGTCGAAGCACACACATCGACCCTGATCTTTGTAAACACACGCCAGAGCGCAGAGGCACTTGCATCCGGGTTTAAACTTCTGGGTGCATCCATCGGAGTACACCACGGCTCGCTGTCGGTAGATTCACGTATCGAGGCAGAGGAGTCATTCAAGAACGGAGACCTGATGGGTCTTATCTGCACATCATCTATGGAACTTGGGATCGATATCGGAAACGTTGACCATGTGGTACAGTACGGTTCACCAAGACAGGTCTCGCGCCTGCTTCAACGTGTAGGACGTGCAGGACACAGGATCCATGAGATATCAAGAGGCACGATACTTACGGTCGGTTCTGATGATAATGCTGAAAGCATGGCTATTACGAAAGCGGCACTTGGAGGAAAGGTGGAAGATATATTCCCGCATGTCAATTCCCTTGATGTGGTCGCAAACCAGATTTCGGGAATGGTGCTTGACTTTGGCGAGGTTGAAGTTGAGAAGATCCATTCGATATTGACACGGTCATTTCCTTTCAAGGACCTAACGATCGAAGAATTGTGGAGGGTTGTTAACCAGATTATCGATTACAGAATGGTGTGGCATGATGAAGGGTCAAAGTCGATAAATCGGCGGCGAAACAGTTGGCAGTACTATTACAACAATCTCTCCATGATCCCGGATGAGAAGAAATACGAGATATACGATATTGTAACCGGAAAGACTGTCGGTGTGCTGGATGAGGCTTTCGTGGTCAATTTTGTTTCACCCGGTGCCGTGTTCATAACTAAGGGAGACATGTGGCGGGTTATTGAAATGGTCACTGACCGGGACAGGATAAAGGTGGAGCCTGTGAAGGGGATGGGCGAGATACCAAGCTGGGTCGGAGAAGAGATCCCTGTACCATATGAGGTGGCGCAGGAGGTGGGATCCATCAGAAGTGTGATTGCAGGGTCGATCCGTGACGGACTTGATGATATGGAGATCGCAGAACGCCTGCAACAGGCATATCCAATTGATGAGAAAACAGTTTTGAATGTGATCGAACTCATACGCGACCATATATCAGCAGGATATCCGCTTCCTGATGACTATAATATTGTTATTGAGGATGATGGTGAAGCCATCGTCATCAACGCATGTTTCGGGCACAATGTAAATGAAACCATTGGGAAAGTAATCACATCATTGCTTGGTGCCCGTTTTGGCAGCAGTGTTGCACAGGAGGTTGACCCATATCGGATACGACTGCAACTTCCAAGAAGGATTCGACCGCAACTTGTTCAGGAACTTATACTTGAGATACAGCCTGAGTACATTCAACCTATCATTGAGATGACGCTTAAGAACACGTCCCTGATGAAGTGGAAAATGGTTCATGTGGCAAGGAAGTTTGGTGCGCTCAGTCGTGATATAGATTATGACCGCATCAGCATGAAAAAACTGCTTGAGATATATAAGGGCACATCAATGTACGAAGAGGTTATGCGGGAGATATTCCACAACAATCTGGATATTGAAAGGGCACGAGATGTACTGCTTGGGATCGCATCAGGGAATATTGCAGTTGAGATATGTCCTGTTTCCACTCCGATAGGGGCTGCGGGTTTTGCAATGAGCCGCGATCTGGTGGCACCTGAGAAGGCTGACCGCTCAATTGTAATGGCATTAAAGGAGAGGATAATGGATGACCGTGTCATACTTTTCTGTGTGAATTGCAAAAAATGGGTCTCGCGCCGGAAGGTGAAGAATGTACCTGACGATCTGGTTTGTCCTGTGTGTGAATCAAGAGCAATCGCCGCTTTGAAGCCGTGGGAAGAGGATGAGATCAAACTTGTAAAGAAACAGGATAAAGCCACGTCAAAGGAGGATATTAAGCGCATCAGGAGAGTGCACCGCAATGCCAATATCGTGCTCTCACAGGGCAAGAAGGCGGTAATCGCCCTTGCAAGCCGGGGGGTTGGACCTGATACCGCATCACGTGTGATACAGAAGATGCGGGTTGATGAGGAAGCGTTTTACAGGGATATTATGGCTGCTGAGCGAAATTATGCGAAGAATAAGAGGTTTTGGGATTAAGGAAGTTTTTCACAAGAGGGTTGGAGAATGTGATAATTGAGCAAAACGTACTATATCTCGCTTTCCGCAGGAATACTTTGAAAATAATTTTTTTTCTTAAACATTGAATGATGTCGTATGAGTGTGGTTTTTTAAATTTATATACAAATGGTTCGGAATAATATATGTCAATTTTCTACCGAAGTTGGTAAATCATATACTAAAAACATGTCTTGTATACACCTACAGTATAAATATAATATTTTAGAAATATTTAAAACCGCAATCTGAAAACATTATTGAATTTTTGCTTATACCTGCGAAAAGTGTGCTTAACAACACGAAGATATGGGAAAACCGGATTAGATCTTCACATCGTCAAAAGTATTATTGAAATGCATAATAAGCAGATATGGGTTGAGAGTGAAAATGGAGTACGGACTACTTTTCATACATTACTGCCTAAAAAATGCTCGACAAGATGAACTATACAAAAGAAGGGAAAAGAAAATATCATAATCGCGAACGAGTAATACAATATCGAGGTGGAAGTGGGGGGTGGTACGTAAAAGTAGATACCCGTTCGCTAATTGTATATACACATCTCTACATATATACCTATTGCTTTATAAATAGATATGATAGATTATTATAATAATGTATAAATCGTCATCAATCACACATATCCAGTATCCGGATTGCCAAATGCGCAGCATTAGCACCGTTGTCAATTCCGACACTTGCGACAGGTACTCCGGGTGGCATTTGTGCGATTGACAGCAGTGCATCAAGTCCCCCCAATTTTGAACTTACAGGCACACCTATTACGGGTTTATTGGTTTTTGATGCAATTACGCCTGGTAGGGCGGCAGATAATCCTGCTATGGCTACATATACTTTTGCATTACCGGATGCGATGTACGCATCCAGTTCATCAGGATTGCGATGTGCTGAGATTACCTGTACATTGAATGAATAATTGGTTTTCTCAAGCACCGAGACAGCACGATCTAATATCGGGCGATCAGATTCAGACCCCATGATAATTGATACGTCAACCATATTATGATTCTCCTTATTATTGAATTGCTATTACGGTAGATTACCTTCACCGCTCAATTCATGCTGGCGGTCAATATTCATTTGTATAAGTATTTTGTATATCTCTTTAACAGCACCGGTATCGAGATTTAGTTCGGTGGCTTCATTGACTACACGACTCAGGACAACCTGATTCTGATCTTCGTCATTGATAGACTTGTCAATATGTTTTTTCGCTTCCAATACCCTTTCTGCGAAATTTACACGTTTTTGAACAAGTGATATGATCTCAACATCAAGCTGTTGGAGTTCCGTACGTATTTCTTCAAGTTTACTCATGGACTCACCGTTATTCAATAATTATTCAAGACTTATTGAAGTTTTACCTTTGCACCTTCATTATTGATCTTTGTCTTTATCACATTTCCGCTTACACCGGAGTTTTCCCATGCACTCATGAGACTGTCAACCTTATCCTTTTCAACAAGTGCGGTATATGCCGGACCCGTGCCCGAAAGGCTGACACCTTCAACCCCAAGTTCAAGGGCTTGCATAATGGGTTCCGTATCAAACCCAAGTGCACTGCAGTAGAGAAATCCATTCAATGTCATTGCGCGCTCATATTCACTCTCAAGTGCAAGGTCATAAGCAATATCCACCCATGGTGCAATTAGTTTTGAGCGAGAAACATCTGTCTGTGCACTGAATGTTTTTTTGTCAGGTGCAAAAATAAGAACATCCATTTCACGTTCCACTCTTTTTATGAGTTTCATCTCTTTGTTGTCTGTAACCACAATACCGCCAAAGAATGATGCACACGCATCATCAAAAGCGCCTGTTATTGTAACCCCTGCCTCTTTTGAAGCCTGTACACCGATCTGCACCGCATCAAGCGGTTCCATGGACTCGCCGATAGCATCAAGTGTGGCAAGGACAGTGGCATTTGCAGCCGCACTGCTGCTTTTTAATCCACGTGCGAGCGGAACTTCACTTCTTGTTGTGACCGTGCCGCCCAATTTCATGCCGAAATGTTTGAGCACAAGTTCAACCGACCTTTCGATAAGAATGGTGTCCCCACCCGGCATGCCCTCTATGAAACCGCGAATGGACGATGTACTTTCTGAAAGTTCAACATCAGCAAAGGTTTTAAGGTCAATCCCAAACGCTGCACCTTTCCATGTGGAAATGGCGTTTATTATTGTTCCTGCTCCCAAAGCGTAAGCGTGTCCTGTTAGTGTCATGGCTTGATTTGTCCTGTTCAAATATTCTGTGTTTGCGTTATCATTGCTTTTAAGTTATTTAATTCAGTGACAATTTTATCCCTGTTAAGTTCAGCCGGATTTTCAGTGCG
>DQIO01000207.1 GCA_020793555.1 Methanosarcinaceae archaeon
GCAATCTTAATTTCATTTTTGCAGAGGTCGGGCAAGGATGAATAATATATGTTACACCAATGTATCTGCAACATATTATTTCCATTGTTTTTTTAGTAATGGATAGATGCGCTGCCTGTGGTGCTGTGACATTGGTTTTAGTTTCAGGTAGAACAATTACATTAGCGCACCCATCTTATCAGATATACAAGTACGTTTTTATTTTGCGTTTGACTACCATCGTCCCGGTATGAGAATACCGATCATACAAAAGATTGCAGTCAACAGGAACATTACATACGTTCCCTGCTTTTCAGTCATATTGTAATAGTATGGCAGGACCCATTTTAGAGTAAGAGGGTTCGGGACTTCTAAAATTCCATCTCCTCTGTCTTTTCCAAATTTCGCTACAGGGAATTTTCTTATTCTCCAGTAAACATACATCAAAAAATTAACCGTATGAGGGATAAGCATAACAAATCCACTTATAATAAATCCCTGTATGACAATGATCGTTCCAATTGTGGCACCAATTGTAAGTGATCCGATATTGCCCCAAAATATTTTGGATGGGTATCTTTCAAACAAGTAAAACCCAAGTGCTGCACCGGTTATGCTTACAATCGCAATGATGTTTTCCACGTCCTTGATCAGCACTGACTTTATTATCAGCGAAATCAGGACTATAATTGACAATCCTGATGATAGACCATTGTACCCTGAATGCATATTCACAAGATTTGATGCCACAAGTACGTATGTCGGGACTATGAACTGAAGGTACAGTATCCCAAGTTCGAATGATCCAATACTTGGGAAGGTGATTGTGGTATGTGTTGCATATTGGATGAGTGGGTATGAGCAGTAGTACATCAGCAGTAATTTGGATGTGCGTCCGATATCGATCATGTCATCCAATATGCCAAATATTCCAAACAATGCTATGACGATCAGCGCAACATAGTTTGTTTCTGCAAATTTAAAGAATAGTGTATTCAGCGAGAATGAAAGCATTGCAAGAAGTAAGATTGCAATTCCACCACGGGTGGGCACCATTGTAATATCTTTTTTGTAGTAATCCCTGACTATAATATCGCTTTCTGTAAATTTCTTGATAAAAAATGGCATAGAAATTATAGTTCCTATTAACGGTACCAAGAAGTTGCTTGCAACCATTATATTTTGTAACACTATAGGAGAATCCAAACTGATCATTTTTTTCACCAAACCCAATATCGTTTTGTATTAATATATATTAATTAAAATGTTTTTCGCAAGCCCTTATCATATTTGAGGGATTTATCAAATATATACATTGTGACTCCCATCAAAGATTTTTATGTATATTGGGGACAGCCAGACAATTTAGTTTTCATCCCTATATTCAATTTTGATGCCAAGTTGGTCAAGCGTAAAAATAGAGAGGATCATTATCCCAAGTATTAACGATGTGGTTCCAATACCTGCAAGCATGTACAGTAAAAAATCGGTAGTGCCCCAGAAATCGTGACTTTCTATAATAATCGTTATGTTGCAAGACTATAGGTGGATTTTAAGTGTGTTGCCATGAATCAATGCCATTAGCGGACTTGAACTATGGCAAAAGCACATTAGGTCATGTAGCTTAGAACACGATCAAAAAATCACCACTTGCGTGCATGGTCCCAAGATTTGTGAACATACTGATCGGGTGATTATAGAGCGGGAACAGGCAATAGTTCCCACTTTCGTGCACGATGTCATCCAACAGTAGATGTGATATGTATGCACTGGTTCCAAGCACTCCAACATATGCCGCTTTGTCCATATTGAGGTGCACGATATATCCTATCCAGATTGCGAACATAAATGCAAAATAACTCGCAAGAACATTATGTGTAACCGGCATAAGATTTTCGTGAGTAAGTTGACCCGTTGTAACATAATTATACAGTGTGTCGATATCCGGCAAAATTGCACAAAACCCCCCAATTGCCTGACCATGATTATTTTCATGTCGTTTTTACGTGCGGCACGTCTAGTAATGTGTGACTTTATGCGGCATAAATGGCAACAGCGCTAAATACATATAGAAAAAATATAATGTGTGTCAATGGTTCCGGCATTTTTGTGTTTACATCATTTCATTTTTATATAATCATGTGTATGGACAAATTTGTAAAATTAAGTCTCATGTATATGTTTATTCTTATAATATACTTTTAATGAATAAAAATATATTTGCAGCATCTCATCATAATGAGCATTATTATATAATCATCGGACGACACAATTATATATTATGTTTGTTACTGTCTAATTGTATAAGTTGTATGGGTGGTACAATTTATTAGGTGGTACGAAAAACGAATTATAAGGTTGTTCCAAAATATTCAACAATTGCACTGTCAATGTTGGGCATTTTGGGACTCATGTTCGTTTTGTCCAGAAAATCCTTGCTATATTCGGATTAAGTCGGACTATATTTTTACAAATATATACAACCGAAAACGCAAATAAAATTTGAGCGACAACAGAGTATCGCTCTTCTTGAGAAAACTAGGCTGCTTACACACACGAAGGCACTTACGGATAAGGCTTCGAGTCTATCCGAAGAACTCGTGACAGAGGCGTTCAAGAACTGTTTTCAGGATGAGCTCAGCTTGCTCGGCACAAAAAAAACTTCGAGTGGGGATCGAGAAGGTAAAGGCCGCTAAGGGACAATTGTTGCACAAACTGATGCTGAGTGATGCGAAAATGGCAGCACACATCGGAGATGTCTTGAGTGAAGGAGAGTTCCGAATTGTATAGATTGCAGCGTTTTTGGCGGATGTGGCTACAGTAGACTATGACGTGCCTTTCATATTTGATAACCCCATCTCTTTATCAAGATTATGAGGACCAGGTTGTCGAACGGCTTGTGAGGCTGGCGCAATCCCGTCAAGTAATTGTTTTCACCCACAGGCTTTCTCTTTTGTCAGAGCTTCAGAATGCAAGCAAGAAACAAGGGGTTGATAATCAGGTTGTTTCCCTGCAAAGGCAATCATGGGGCACTGGTGAGCCAGATGAACCGCCGCTTCCGACCCGGAAGCCGAAAAAAGCGTTGAACGCAATGTTAAATAGTAGACTTGCAAATGCAAGAAAGGTCTACGAAAAAACTGGCAGGTCTGAATACAACATACATGCAAAAGCTTTGTGCAGCGACATTATAATCACTATCGAGCGGAGGATTGAGTACGATTTACTGGCTTATGTAGTACAGCGGTTCCGCTTACCAGTTAATACTATGGGAAAACTTCATAGTATTACTAAAATCATTTACAAGGACTGCGAGTATATTGATGCAATAATGACGAAATATTCGCGTTACGAGCATGCTCAGCCGGACGAGGCTCCCGTAAAACTCTCAGAACCAGACGAGATGGAACAAGACCTGAAAAAACATATAGAGTGGTTGGATGAGTTTTCAGGCCGTGATGTGACAACATAGTAAGCGCTCAGACGACACCCTCGTTCAACAAACCACCGCCAATTAAAACGCGCTGCTCGACAGGCGAACAACTTACCATCCCCTCGCACCTGCGAATCTGTATCCTATACAACAATCATCTATATGCATACATAAATAACATGAAATGCTAATGAGCAAAACATCTGAAATCTAAATAAAAGCAGCAACACATAACCATACCGGAGGAAAATCAAATGCCAAACCCATTGGAAACCATTGCAAAACTCGACCCTGACCTTATGAAACTTATAGAAAACAACGAATCACTCGCACTTGATGATGGTGCATTGTCAAGGAAGGATAAACTCTTAATAGCAATCGCACTGGATGCATCAAAAGGTGCCGTTCAAGGCGTTCAATCGTTATCATTGCAAGCACTGGATGCGGGTGCTACAAAAGAAGAGATCATGGATGCAGTAAGAGTTGCCCAATATATCAACGGAGTCGGATGTGTATATACTGCCGCAGCGGCTTTTAATGAAATATTTTAAAAGCGTATTTAAAATGAATGTGGTAACCGCCGCATGCGGCGGATTGCCTTGGCTTTAAAAATAGCTGTCAAAAAATCATGGAAAATATTTTTGCCCACAAAACGCGTTTATACACGTGACATTTTTGCGCGTTCCATAACCCATGAAAGAAAATCAGCAGACGGAAACTCGTGGATCGTAGTCGCAATGACTATCCCGTCCCCAATATCTTTGGCAACCATGATCGGTTTTCCATCACTGTTGTTTAGTAGCACATCGGCATCGGTTTTTGAAAAATACCCATCGCATTCAATTGGCATATCGGCATCTGTTATGATGCATTGCGCACTGTTCTCATCAACCTTTTGAACAAGTGTCGAGCCGTGTTCTTGTACATAAGTAAGCTTTATCGGCAACCAATCGTAGTTATATTCCGAAACCATTGGTCCAAACACCACAAGGATGCCGCCGTTTTTCACGAATTTTTCAAATGCCCTTCCGTTTCGCTCGATACCCGCAGCTATCTTTGTGTAATCGGGATTTGCAAAACCTGTCGGGATAATGATACATTTGCAGGATGGTAAAAATGGTGTCCCAACTGCATTTGATAATATGCGCTGGCATTTGAGGTCATTATCCACAAATAATTTCTCAAATAGCAATGGAGTATCCCATATAAGCATAACATCGGTCATGTAAAGACGATAAGAATCCCTATATATTATTAACTTATCCTTTACAGATATGACTTTAGCGACCGAAACAACATCGATATCCTGCCCCACCTGCGGCGGTTCTGAATGCATTGAGCCGGCAGAGGACATTCTGGATAACCTCTACTCCCTGTACATGGCATGTAACAATTGTCCACCTGACCCAAAACTTCAAAAAGATGTCCCATTTCGGATCATTGAGCAGGAAGGATATGATAATACATCATGCAACAACTGCGGGGCGCGCCATCTGGATATTGTTATGGCGAATGCGCTGGCAGTGATGATTGGGCATGGATGTCGAAGCAAGGATGCCCGCCTCTTTGATGTTGGAACACCTTTGATAGTAATCGGATGCCCGCTCGCATTTGCGCCGCGTCTTAAAACTGACGAACTTATTTTGATCGCTGATAATATCGACCAAAAGGTCGCAGAGAAACTTGTCGAAATCCCTGAAATAAAAGGCGTCATAAAAAGAGTGGGAATTCCTACGCAGAGCGTGGGAATACTGGATACGAACAGCAAGCCGCATACTTATGAATTGCTCGCAGGATGCGATATGCGATGTGATGTAGTAGCATCAAGTTTCGGGGAACTGTGCATCTATAAGAACCAGTCAAAGATACACATCGAATTTGGACGCGAGTCGCCCGAAAAGATGCAGGTTCTTGAAGGATTATACATACAGGGACACCTGACAGGCAAGACCGTAGTCGATGGATTTTGCGGACCGGGGACCCTTGGGCTTATGTGTGTGCTTGCGGGTGCAAAACATGTGATATTGAATGATGCATGGCGGACTGCGATCGAAAATACACTGATCAATATAGAAGCGAACAAGGAAATACTGGGCGTTGGAATTAAAGTTGAAAAAATGGTTGACACATCAACACTGCCGGATATTGGAAATGAAACTGTTCATGTTGCACAGGCTAAAGGGGATGGCGTTGTGATCGACGTGTTCCATGGAGACTTTAGGAAACTTCTAAATGTGGAAGAGGTTGATGATTTTGATATTTGCCTGATCGACACATATCCATCAGTTGATGCAACCGAATTTACAAGACACGATACAACAGGTCGTATGGTAATAATCTAATTTGAAGAACTAATACCATCAATACATGGATTGAATATAGTCGCTATTTTGATCCGGAAGCCTGACGTTTGAAGATTATCAAACTGCTTGAGTGTGTGACATCGAACTGATGCCCGTTCGCTTCAAATATATTAGAGAAATATTCAATTAATTTGATAATCGTATTTTCATCCTTATAATCATGCTGGATCTTCACAGATTCATTATCAGGTTCCAACTGTATTTCAATGTTGTTTACGATCTGTGATACTGTGAAAAACCTTTTGAATAACACCAGCAGTTCGGAAAGTGGAATATCCGCGATAGGGTGATTTGTAATTGTTTCGAACATTGCGACACCATCAGGCACATTACCTGCTGCAATGGACTTAAACTGATTCATTGGGATGGCAACCATATTGTATCCTGTTATTTTGTAAGCGGTTACAAGTTTATTCCAAAATTCCGGTTTATCATGAAGTTCCCCATAAACCAGATCAAAATATCCAAGATGCTTTTTTATCCCCGGAGGCACTTCCCCGGATACAAATGATGCTCTTTTGAAGTCAATTCTTATTGATTTTGACCTTCGATAAAGACCATCAATGTCCAGTTGTTTCCATTTTGCAACGAACAATGCAACGTGTTCTGCAAAAAAATCCCTAAAGTATGAGTCACCATTTGAAAACATAATTGTTGCAGTATCCGGATCAATAGGATCCATGCAAAATATTGATACTTCTATGCCCCATCTGAATTTTTGACTTAGATCATTGAGATATGCATCAAGTTCCATCATTGTCTGGATTGAAAACTGATTTATGAGTTCGTCAACAAGTATCCCATCTACGAGGCGTCCACTACTGTTCTTTAGCAGCCACTTGAGTACCATACGGTTTATTATGATGTGTTCCCCACTTTCAACCAGTTCATCAAATTCAGTAGGAGAAGAATGTGGAGTATTCAAAAAGTCAATGGATTGTTCAATGGTTTTATAATTTTGCAATGCAACGTCAGTTAGTTCAATCGTATCACGTATTGCTGCACTTAAATTACCTCCATTTTCATCCAGAAGTGGCTGTAATTTTTTTAAGTATTTTTCATCCAGTGATATGTTTTTTCTAATTAACATTGCAATCCAGCTCCATACTATTTTAGTAGTATTTTGTGTATTTAGTAGTAATATGGTGCTACTTGGTATTAGACGTTTTCACATATAATTAGCATTAAATATTATATTTCACGCATCTAAATACGGTTTAAATCTTATTTAAGTGATGATATATAGTTATATTAAATTTTAGTCATTTGAAATGGAGTGGTATACTAACAAAGTAATGTGATCTCTTAATTAGTAGTAGTATTTTATTCACACCATCATATATATTGATGCTACTACATATATAATAAATGCACAATATATATTATGTTTGATATGGGGGCATGTTAAACAAGCGGGTAGAGGAGTGGGGATTATTCTTTTAATAATTTATTGTGTGCGTGA
>DQIO01000206.1 GCA_020793555.1 Methanosarcinaceae archaeon
CCTCCTGTTGTGCCACCCAAGTCTCAAACTTACGAGCCACAATATCAGAATAAGGCTCAAGCACATCACTCACACCAATACCAAACCGCAGAAGCGAAATAATATCTGTCAGCAACTTTTTTGGTCCCGCACCCCTAACCTTCGCTTTATCAAGTTGCTCATAAGCATCCCACAACAACTGCGGAGTCAAATAATACGGCGGCTTTTCAATAGCATCCGCAAGCTGCCGAATCCCCTCGTAAGTCAGATGCCGACTCCCATACGGCTTACTGTAAATGATTTGCAAAGCGGTAAGTTCATCCCGATTATCCGCAATGAACTTTTCAAAACTATCCACAACAGTACGAGCCTTATCCTTCGCCGCCTCGCTCGCCTTCACTTTACCCGGATACCCGTCCCGATCTGCTCCGCCCACCCTTTTGATATGGAAGCATGCTGACCGATGCTTGCATGCAAATAAACACCCACACCCACTCAAATAAAATACAAAATAACCGGCAACAAAATCACACCCATGGCATTTGATTTCCGAACCTTCAAAAATGGTGCTAACATCCCAATCGGCGTAGCTATAATAAAGATCAACAATCCAAAAAATCCAGTAAACAAAACAACCATCAACGCAAGACCGATAATCACACCAATACACAGTTTAGAGTAATCAATTCGTGACAATACACGATGGACATTGTTCCCGATCATGATCGTAGAAAAATATGACAAAAAAGCAGTCAGCAAAATAACACCGAAAAAAAGGAGCAGCATTGATGTATCAAGTGTGATTACACTGGCAGTCACACCATTGGCCACACCCAGCACATCATTGATCGCCACCATGGCACCGCTTCTTGTCTTTCCTATTACGCTCAGGGCAACCAATCCAAAGATCGCGTTTGATGTGTTGACGCCTGAAACAGATACAATGAACTCTTTTGAACCCGCATCCACGACACCTGAATCAACCTCATCCTCGCCCTCGGTGTCAAAATCTGTCCTTATAACTAAGCGCGCGAGGACCGCCGCAATGGCTGATGATATTCCTGGCAGCCATGCAACTATGGAACCCGCCGCACTGCCTGTGACAATTCCCCTCACGATTCGTTTTCCTGACAAAGTCATTTTTGTAAAAGTCTGCGGTGGAATGGTTGAATGTGTGAGTAGGCTTATCACAAGTTGTGACGCGCCAAATAATCCGCTAAGCAGGGGCAACAGAATTGAAGGTGCACCGAAATTGATGACAGGATTCATCAAACTTTCCATCTCGAAAGCAAATAAACCAAGTATCCCACTTAGCAGGAACAAGACTACGGCATAAGCCTTGTACTTGTAATGGACAAGCGACCCCTGACCTATGATATACTCACCTTTTTCAGTTGCAACCATAAGGAATACAATAAAGACAAGTATCCATGCAATGTGTTCCTGCAAAACAGGATATGCAACACTGAATATCGCGGCAAGCGGCAGGACAATTACCATCGAGAATACAACCGAACCTGCACTTCCAAGTGCAGATAAACGGATCGCTTCTGCACCGAAACCATCAAGCAGGAGCCTGTGTCCTGGCAATACAGCAAGTGCCATATCGGAATCGGGTGCGCCTAGGAATACGGCAGGAATGACGTCATGAAATGTGTGTGCAATGGAATTTGATAGAATTATCACAGCAATGTAGAACGGCTGGATCCCATACTCTCCCATCAGTGGTGATAGCGCAACAAGGACCAGGGCAAAGTTGTTGGTATGGATGCCGGGGACCAGTCCTGAAAACACACCAAGGAAATATCCTGCCAACACAGACAGTATAATAATAAAAATCGAGATTTCGCCTGTTAAAAACAATTCATGCACCTTGGGAAATAGTTAATCGATAGATTACTTGAGTATTTCGTCGATCCTGCGTGCACTCTTTTTAAGTTCAACCAATGCCAATCCAAGACTGGAATTGATTGTTGTCAAAATAACAACCAATGATTTTGGACCTGAACCCATTGCAACTATCCGGCAGTCCTCGGATTCTACAATTATCCGATTTACAGAATCATTTTTAAAACGATTTGTTACAGTTTCTGCTGCACCAAGCATAGTAGCAGACATTGCAGCAAACGTTTCGGGATGTGTTCCAGGAAGCGTATTCTCTGCTATGAGTAAACCGTCCCGTGTCGCTATTGCCACAGATTTAATTCCATCTACTTTTTTGAGGTCTAATAGAACCTCTCCAAGCCTTTCCGTTAATACTACCATAAATATGGATTACCACATAACCAAATTCAAATTTTTACCTTTAGTTGAATTAAATGATTATAAATGTTTCCACTCATGAAGTAATTCCGAACCATAGCGTCAAGATTGGCTTGGGAATTTATCGATAATGCACGTCATCATCAATGTTCAAAAACGCATGTCTTAGCCTTTCAAATTATACATTTTTTGGTAGATATTTGTCAAATTCTTAACGTAGTACGTATACACTACACCCAAAAAGAAAAAAAGTGGCACATAATCGCGAAAACAAAAAACCATCTAAGCCCAATTTGACGCTATGAAATTCTGTCGAAATAGGGTACGACAACCTTATATACAACTATGTACAAATATGATGTCAGACACGCGTCATATTTTCGGCAGACAAATAGCAGACATAGGTCTGACCACTGTCTGACTTTTGTCATACGCAGGTCTGACATCTGTCTGACGGATGAAACAATAAAAAGGACGAACTCAAAAATGGAGCGTATAACGATCAGACTCCCGGAACAGCAACTAAAAATGATCGACTATATGGTAAATCAGGGCGAATTTCCGTCTGTAAGCGAAGCAATCAGGACGGCTGTGCGCGAACTTGTAGATCAAAGAGGTGAAAAACTGATCCGTAGGTCGGAGATGTTGGCAGCTCTTACATGAAAGTTACATATATCATAGAACGGCAAAACGCAAAAATCCAAGAGAGGGGATGAATGTGCAGTCTATAGTTCAAGAAGCATTAAAACATACAGAGAAAGAGAAAGAGTATCGACAGACGATTGCAGCTGATGATGGGCTTGAGGGCTTCGGTCTTCCACGAATCACAATTGTAGGCTGTGGTGGTGCTGGTAACAACACAATAAACCGTCTTTACAATATCGGTATTGATGGTGCGGACACTATTGCCATCAACACTGACAAACAACATCTTGACCACATACGTGCCGACAAAAAGATCCTTGTGGGTAAAACACTCACTCGCGGACTTGGTGCCGGTGGCTATCCTGAAATAGGTAAAAAGGCGGCTGAGCTTGCACGCGGTACACTTGAAGAGGTCTTTAAGGACAGTGATCTCGTATTCGTGACTGCAGGTATGGGCGGTGGAACCGGGACAGGAGTAGCTCCTGTCGTGGCAGAGATCGCAAAAGAACAGGGCGCAATCGTAATTGGTATGGTTTCCAGTCCGTTCAGGGTTGAAAGAGCACGCACAGTCAAAGCAGAAGAAGGTCTGGAAGAATTCCGCCGCACTGCTGATACCGTAATTGTCTTAGACAACAACAGGTTGCTGGATTACGTGCCAAATCTCCCGATCGAGCAGGCATTTTCAGTAATGGACCAGTTGATTTCCGAAACAGTGAAAGGAATAACCGAAACCATTACCATGCCATCACTAATCAACCTTGATTATGCAGACATAAGGTCGATCATGGGATGCGGTGGCGTTGCAGTAATGCTTGTCGGTGAGGCAAAGGGGCAGGACAAGAGCACTGATGTTGTTCGTACGGCACTGAATCACCCATTGCTTGACGTGGATTACAAAGGCGCAACAGGCAGTCTAGTACACATCACAGGTGGACAAGATCTGAGTCTCAAAGAGGCAGAAGAAGTTGCACAGTCTCTTACGTATGAACTTTCACCTGATGCAAATGTCATCTGGGGCGCACGCATAAGAGATGATTATGAAGGTAAGATCCGTGTCATGGCTATCATGACCGGTGTACAGTCCGCACAGGTCCTTGGTCCGCAGTATGATGCAAATATAGTTGAAAGGGCAGCACCGCAAATGCAGGATACATACGGTCGCTTAAACCGCAGTACGAGCATGTCCCGTGGTTCAATTGTTGAACCGGTTGGTGTACGTAGCAACGGTGGCTCGATCATTGATATTATTCAGTGATTGAAAGTAAAGATAATACCACCAAGTCAAATCCGGTTTCAGGTTTAACTATCTGGGATCGGATCTGACATTTTCTTTTATTTTTCAATGATTATGAACCGAACCGGTATTTTATAGATATATATTTTTATAAGGGATCCAATCCAGAGCCATGAATATTCTAGTTGCTACCGGACATCTGGCAGAACAGACGGTTCGGCTTGCTGTACGATCAAAAGCAGATATTCTAGTCATCGACACTGATGTTGCCGCTTTTATCACTCCTCGTAAATTACAGACTGCGATGCAGGCCCAGCAGGCATCCGGCAATCTATCTGATAATTACGATTTGATTTTTGTTCCTGGACTCGTATCCGGAAACTTTTTGAATGTTGCAAAAGAACTTGGTTGCGAAATATATCTTGGTCCCAAGCATGCCTACGATCTGGAATATATTGTATTGTTCGCAGGCAAAGTGGAATTTTCAACAACGATTCCTGCGTGTGAATTGCTCATTAATGTAAGACGAGACATGGCACTTGATACAGTGCAAAAAATAGAGACCAATGCCAATGCTCTCATGCACATCGGTCAGATGAAATTGGGCGGCGGCGCGCGCATGAAAGTTATGGCAGAAGTTGTGGATGCCACAGGTCTTGATGCACATGTTCTGTCTGACAAGATAATTTCGTTCATCAAAAAAGGCGCAGACATTATCGATCTTGGCGCATCATTAAATGCAACGCCGGATGATGTGGAACGCGCAATAAAGACTGCGCGCAAAGTCTCATCCGTCCCGATTAGCATCGATACGCTTGACCCCGAACTTTTAAACAGGGCACTTGATATCGGCGTGGATATTGTTTTGAGTTTGAACAGCAGTAATATTGACAAAATCGGGCGCAGGGTTGCAGATTCAGGCACTGCTGCGGTTGTGATTCCTGATATCGGAGCAGGTGTTGAGAGCCTTGTTGAAAACATCAAGTCTGCGCAAAAAGCAGGAATCTCGCGCGTCATAGCAGACCCTGTCCTTGATCCTATCGGACACGGGATTGCGGAATCGATTGTACGTTATCATGAGTTCAATCGGCAATTTCCTGATATGCCTCTCTTTTTTGGTGTCGGTAATGTAACGGAACTCATAGATGCAGATTCTGCAGGTGTCAATGCCGCTTTTTGTGGTATTGCCGCTGATGTGGGTGCAAATATTCTATTCACTCCCGAATTTAGCAATAAGGCCCAAGGGTCGATACATGAATTGAAGACCGCATCGGAAATGATGATTCTTGCAAATGAGAGGGACAGTTCGCCAAAAGACCTTGGTATCGATCTTTTGGTAATGAAAGAAAAACGGCGGCGTGAAGATGCAATGATCCCTGCTGATGCGATTGATACAAAAAAATCTGATATGTGGCGTGTGGATCCTGCCGGATGTGTCAGGATAGAAATTTCACCCGATCTGAGCAGCGGTGCAGGCGGCAAGATATTGGTACGACACAGGGATGCATGTATTGTTGGGGAAAACGCAAGTGAGGTGTTGGATACACTCATTGATATGAGACTTGTGTCTACATTGGGACATGCAGGGTATCTGGGGCGCGAACTGAAAAAAGCTGAACTGGCATTGCAGTTTAACAGAAGTTATGCACAAGATGATGATTTTTAGGAAAGGAAGTACACATGGAACTTGAACACGAAGATAAGGCAGCGATCATTGAGATCGTTGCAGCACGACACTTTTCAAGCCAGAACTGGAACTGGATCAGTTTAAACAACAATGCTGGTAAAATACGCAGGGCATTTGAGGAATTGAATGAACAGTATGATGATTATCCTTACATGAGCAGGGATTGGTATGTTGAAAATTCAGCAACGAAAAGCGTACACATGTGTGATAAATGGGATGAATTCAAAGAGCTCATAGAATTTCTGGATGCGTATGTGCAGTACTTTGACTTTATAGTGAAAGGAAGCGATAAGAAGTCATTTTGTATTGTAAGTGATGGCAAGGAACTTACTGACGAACAGAAAAATGCTATCCACCATGCCAGAGGATTACGATGTAATACTTTTGTATTTACTGCGTCGGTACCGGATGACATCGGCTTCGAATTGTCACAGGTTGGAGGTGGCATGTAACAGTACAAAAATATGTTCAATCGATACATTCATATTGAGTGTATCCCATTTCAACCTGCTTCATAAAGGAGTAATATAAGATACATTACAATTATAAACTGTATTCATACAGTTAATATGAATAATTATAAAGTAAGCATTGTTATACTAAACATTCTGAAATAAATTTAAAAATTTATAGGAGTCTTAATATGGAGAATTTTGAGAACTTGGTCTATCTTGCTCCCCTCGCGGGTCTGATAAGTCTGGTATTCTCTGCAATTTTCGCACGCAGTGTCTTGAAAGAAGAGACTGGTAATGAAGAAATGCAGTATATATCAGCCGCGATCCAGGAAGGCGCTATGGCATATTTGAATCGTCAGTATAAAACAATCGCAGTGGTTGCAGTTATTCTTGCAGCGCTGATCTTTGCATTGCTGGATGACGGCGCAAAGCTTGCATTTGGATTCATTGTAGGTGCAGTGAGTTCTGCACTTGCGGGATACGTTGGAATGAATGTATCAGTTCGTGCAAATGTAAGGACAACACAAGCTGCAACAAAAGGATTGCAAAAAGCAATGTCTGTAGCTTTCAGAGGCGGTGCGGTCACAGGTCTTGCGGTCGTTGGTCTTGCTCTTTTGGGTACAAGTGGTTTTTACATCATTTTTGACGATGTAGACCTTGTTATCGGATTTGGTTTCGGTGCAAGTCTTATCAGTCTGTTCGCACGTGTTGGCGGCGGAATATTTACAAAGGCAGCCGATGTAGGTGCAGATCTTGTTGGTAAGATCGAAGCAGGAATACCTGAAGATGATCCACGAAATGCAGGTGTCATTGCCGATAACGTTGGTGACAATGTAGGAGATTGTGCCG
>DQIO01000322.1 GCA_020793555.1 Methanosarcinaceae archaeon
CGAACCACCACCACCCATGCCCCAAATATTCGTAATCCAGACAGAAGACCACCCATTCGAATGCGCGACTCCAAACCAAAAACCAACAAGAACACTACGGCGCAGGAACAGCAACACTCTAAGATCAGGTCGGGTTTGCGATCGAAGACCTCAGGGAAAATGAAAAGATACTCTTCGAACTGTCAGGCAACAAAATGCAAGGGAGGTATGCGCTCATCAAGATCAAAATCGGTGGGCAGAAGAAGAAAAAGAACTGGCTATTCTTTAAGCGGAAATGAGGGTTCTGCCGCTCATACATCCCAAAGAAATGCCCCCATAGATCTATGAAATCCCCATATCCCTTAATTACAACAACAAACCCACCGCCAATTAGCTACACACAATCCGCAATCGCATCCCCTCCGCGCGCGTACAGACCGGCGCATCTGTCAGTAAATATAAGTCTGGCACCGCAGTAAGAACAACAAACCGACGGCGCATTCCTGCGCTGATAACATCACTCAAAATAAAACGAAATCTCAGAATAAATAATAAAATACCCCAAAACCAGCATCGCAAGTGAGATCAGCCATGCCCACCTGAGTATGCGTGCAAGATTTTCGGGTCTGGAGATACGAAGTATGAATCTCTCAGCCAAGTTTAATCTTAAATTTGGACCCGGCTGATCATTAGATTCAGGCTGCATAATAATTGTTCTATGTTATACTTATGATTTTTTGATTCTCTTGAGCCGGAACGTGTTCTCACGTTCCATCTCTTCAAGACGCAGTTGAATAAAGACCATTGCCTCAGTAAGTTCGGGAATGACCTTGAACTCAAGAGCATTAACACGCCTTTTTGTCTTCTCGATATCATCAAGAAGTCTCTTCATGGTCGTCTCGATCTCGGCTGCAAGAATAATCTTCTCAACAAGAATCTCATACGAATCTGCCGCCTCATCGATATAGGAACTTGTTCCAAGTACACCATATCCACGCTTGTTAATGGCTTTGCGTATACTGGATGATTCGATCTTTGGAACAACAACACCCATGATATTATGACTCTCAACCTCAATCTGTGGCGCATCCTTCAATGCAAACGCAGTAGATTTTACAGTAATAGTACCTTCCACTGACTTTGCAATGCCGATCTTTTCAGAAGCTTCCGTAAAGGAAGCATCTAACTCAGACCGAACATCCTTAGCCTTGTTTAGAATCTCAAAAAACTCAAGGATCAGACCATCTCGCTTCATCTTAAGCAGCTTGTGACCACTCTCGGAAAGCTTGATCTTCTTCTTAAGCTCAATAAGCTCAGATCGTGTTGGTTTTACATCATTTACGCCCATATTGCATCACTCATGTTTAAACCTACAAACCTACTCGCTTTTGGCTTTGTGTGCAGGATGATATTTTTCGATGAACTGATTATCAATCCTGGCAAGTTGTGATTCAGGAAGTTCTGACAAAATATCCCATGCAATTCTCAGGGTGTCGTCTATAATATGACGATCCTCATCCCTGCTCTGTCGCACGAACCTGTCTTCGAACAGATCAGCAAACTCAAGAACCTTCTGGTCCCTCTCAGACAATGCATCCTTACCAACAATTGCCACAAGTCCTCTCATGTCACGACCTTCCGCATACAATGCATACATCTGGTCAGACACTGCTTTGTGATCATCTCTTGTCTTGCCTTCACCAATACCCGAATTCATAAGACGGGAAAGTGATGGCAATACATTGATCGGTGGGTAGATACCCTTCATGTGAAGTTCTCTTGAAACCACGATCTGCCCTTCAGTAATGTATCCTGAAAGATCAGGAATAGGGTGAGTAATATCGTCACCGGGCATTGTAAGGATAGAGAATTGTGTAACTGATCCCTTCTTGCCTTTGATAACTCCTGCCCTCTCATACAATGATGCAAGATCAGTGTACATGTATCCGGGATAACCACGTCTACCAGGCACCTCTTCACGAGCTGCACCCATCTGGCGCAATGCCTCACAGTAGTTAGTGATATCAGTCAGGATAACAAGAACATGCATATCATGCTCATATGCAAGGTATTCGGCAGCCGTAAGCGCCATTCTTGGAGTAATCAAACGTTCGACCGCAGGGTCGTCTGCAAGGTTAAGGAAAACAACAGCCCGCTCAAGCGCACCTGTCTTCTCGAAATCCTCCATGAAATACTGGGCTTCTTCATTAGTAATACCCATTGCAGCAAATACTACTGCAAACGGTTCATCGGAACCCAATACCTTTGCCTGACGTGCAATCTGAAGTGCTATCTCATTATGTGGAAGACCCGCACCTGAGAAAATAGGGAGTTTCTGTCCCCTGACAAGTGTGTTGGTACCATCAATTGTTGAGATACCTGTCTGGATGAAATCCTCAGGTGGCATCCTTGAATATGGATTCATTGATGCACCATTCACATCGATCCTGTCATCAGGAACAATTCTTGGTCCGCCATCGAGTGGTTCACCTGCACCTGAAAGGATTCTGCCGAGCATATCCTTTGCAACAGACAGCTTAATTGTCTCGCCTGTGAACACTACACCGGATTCGTCATTGAGTCCGCCGGTACCTTCGAATACCTGAACTACAACACTCTCTGCGGATGTATCAAGGACCTGTCCTCTTTTTGTCGTTCCGTCTGGAAGGTTGATATTAACAAGTTCACCAAATCCAACAGGTTCTGTCTTTTCGATAAAGATCAGTGGTCCTGAAACTTCCGTAATCGTCTTGTATTCTTTGGTCATGTTTATTTGCCTCCGAGTTTCGCAAATTCTTCATCCATCTTGGTCATGACGGTATTAAGCGCAGATTCGAAATCCTCTTCGAACTTAACTTTTGCAAGTTCATCCTTTGATTCAACAGCTATAATATCGCCCATCGGAACACCGGATTCAAGTGCTGCATTTGCCATTTCACCATACCTGGAGATTGCTTTTAGCAACTTGTACTGCTTGTCAAATGGACAGAAAGTATCAACCGGATGGAATGCATTCTGCTGAAGGAAATATTCACGCACCATACGTGCAATCTCAAGTGTCAACTGCTGGTCTTCGGGAAGTGCGTCAGAACCTACAAGTTGTACAATTTCCTGAAGTTCGGATTCCTGCTGCAAAAGGTCCATAGCATTGTCACGAAGGTCTATCCAGTCAGGTGCAACGTTCTCTGTGAACCAATCTGCAAGTCCCTGAGTGTATAAACTGTAACTGGTTAACCAGTTTATGGATGGGAAATGTCTCCTCTGTGAGAGCTTTGCATCCAGTGCCCAAAATACCTTCACAATACGAAGTGTGTTCTGGGTAACAGGTTCTGAGAAGTCACCACCAGGCGGTGAAACCGCACCGATAACTGTGATCGAACCATCAAAGCCGGCAAGTGAATGTACAGCACCTGCGCGCTCGTAGAATTCAGATAATCTTGCTGAAAGATATGCAGGATAACCTTCTTCACCAGGCATCTCTTCAAGTCTGGATGAGATTTCCCTCATTGATTCTGCCCATCTGGAAGTTGAATCTGCCATCAAGGATACATCGTATCCCATATCACGATAATATTCCGCAATCGTAATTCCTGTGTAAACAGACGCTTCACGTGCAGCCACCGGCATATTGGATGTGTTTGCGATCAAAACAGTTCGCTCCATTAATGGACGTCCTGTCTTTGGATCCTCAAGCTCCGGGAACTCGTTAAGCACATCAGCCATCTCGTTACCACGTTCTCCGCATCCTATGTAAACCACAATATCAGTGTCACTCCACTTTGCAAGCTGCTGCTGTGTAACAGTCTTTCCCGAACCAAACGGTCCCGGGATTGCAGCTGTACCGCCCTTTGCCACAGGGAACAATCCATCAAGGATTCTTTGCCCTGTGATCAATGGTTTGCTTGGCATGAGTTTTTTAGCCACAGGTCTTGGTGATCGTACTGACCATTTCTGCATCATTTGCAACTCAGTACCGTCTTCAAGCACACAAACCGTTTCTTCAACGGTAAATTCTCCGCTCTTAATGTCGGCCACAGTTCCGGATACATTCGGAGGCACCATGATCTTATGTTCGATTTTCATAGTCTCCTGTACAACACCGATCACTTCACCGCCTTTCACTGAATCGCCGCTACTCACTGTGGGTTTGAACTCCCACTTCCTGTCACGGTCAAGTCCGTTTGCAGTAACACCTCTCTCAATGAAATCTCCCATCTTTTCCTGGAGTACCTTGAGAGGTCTCTGAATACCATCATAAATACTTTTTAAAAGTCCAGGTCCAAGTTCTACGGACAGAGACATCCCTGTGTTTTCCACAGGCTCGCCCGGCTTGATTCCTGATGTATCTTCATATACCTGGACCGTGGCTTTGTCGCCTTTGATCCTAATAACTTCGCCCATCAGCCCTTCATGACCGACCTTAACCACATCATACATCCTTGGTTTAATGCCGGTGATTGTGACAACAGGTCCTGCTACACGATAAATTTCACCTTTTACTTCCACAGATCAACACCTACTGATTGTTTTATTTTGTCTCTTAAATTCGAACTTTCGCCCGTGCCGCCAAGAGTCACAATTGTTGGCTCAACAGACTCGTTGAGCGTATCTCTCAATATTTCCGGCAATTTGTTAATATCATCATCATGCATCACAATAATTCCGATATCGGAATCATTGAATGCCCCATTAACAGTAGATTCCAACTCATCATCACTGACCTCGAATATCTTTTTGACACCCGCCAGCCTGAATCCTGTTACAAATTCACTGTCTCCGA
Source organism: Methanosarcinaceae archaeon (assembly GCA_020793555.1). Lineage (GTDB taxonomy): Archaea > Halobacteriota > Methanosarcinia > Methanosarcinales > Methanosarcinaceae > Methanovorans. Next base: position 4,760 of record DQIO01000322.1, read on the forward strand.
TCACTGCTAATTCCATCAGATCACCAACTGGTTCTTGATTATCTCATCACTGAGGTTTGCTGCTTTACCTCTTGTGATTATCCGCAAATTGTTTACCTCATTCCTTTTACTGATAATATAATCCATTATTGGTACAATTGAAAGCGGATAAACATGTGAGAAACTCGATGCAGATTTTAAGCTATGTTTGATCAATTGTGTTTCCACATTGATCAATGAATCTGTATCCGAATTCACAGCATCTGATATCGAATCCCAAAACGAATATTGATCAAGTGCCTGAATAAAATCATTATAGGAAAGCGGCAATAATTTCTGAATATTATTTGTGCTCAATTCAAGACCGCCATCAATGATCAGATCAACAATCTCATCCTGACTGACTCCTGCTTTTTTCAATCTGAACAATGTTTTAATATTCTTTATATCGATTTCAGTCCTGATGAATTTTGCAAATAGTTTGCGATCTTTTGATTTTGATTTACTGATTACATTGAAAAGGCCATTGTAATATATTTTATCCAATCTGTTCTCAATGTCAGAAAGGTTAGTTTCATCATATTCCTTTAATATTGAATAATATTCAGTGCCCTCAAGCACTGATATAACTTCACTATACGATTGTTTACCTGCAAGTTCTGACAAAAACGTGTAACTTAACTGACCTGCTGAAACAAATGCTTCCTTTATCTCATCTGTGGATGCATTGTAATATTTCCCTCGAAGAAGTGTTTTGATGTTCCAGATATCATAATTCCTCAAGTATTCAGTGATCAAATGATTTGGTTCACCTTCTGATATCTTTATCAATTTCGTGAACGTCTCTGCAAGGTTCCGGTTTAATCCATGTTCTATCAGATCCACACCGCTGTATGTTCTTGCCAACTCATCAATTTCCCGCTTATATTCAGTTTCCTGAATAAATCGGGTGATCTCACTTATTCCCATATTCATAAGTCTTGGATATGTTTCTTTCGGAACAAGTTTACTTTTCATTGCACGAACGCGTGTCGCCAGATACGCATAGTTAGAGGTACCTTTGTATTGCGATGACTTGCCTTTATTCTTGAATTTCTGCAAAAGCCGCATTTTGACATCACCCAAATAAAATGTCAGATATTTGTTTCATGGACTTATCATTTGCACTCTTAAGAATGATGTCGTATGTATAATCCAGTCTAATAGTACCATCTTCATTCTCTATCACTACACCACCGATACAATCAATATTACCGGCATATACAAGTGAAGAAAGTTTTGTAACGAGTTTTTCAGAATCCTTATTTGAGTATATCTTAGCCCCGCTGCCTTGATATTTGTCAATAATTGCTTTCAATAGTTCTTTATTTTTTGAAGATGGTAGATTTGCGATTAGATCAGTCGTCCGGCTATAGACATTATCAAGTACTTCTTTGCGTGCATTAAGCATTTTGCGTTTAACTTCCAGATTTGCACTGGAGATCTCCTGCTGTCTTAATTTCTTGATATCATCTTCAGATTTTGCAAGCTTGTCACCCATGACCTTTTTTGCACTCTGCCTGGCTTCATCCAATATATTGGATACTTCAGCATCAGCTTCAGCATTTATCCTGGACACTTCAACTTGTGAAACATCCATGATATCTTTTACAACTGTTTCAAGTCCCATGGCTTTACACCTTTAATAAATTTAAGAGCGGCAAATGCTCTTAAATCAAATTATTTAATAAGCAATGCAACAACCAGACCAAAGATAACAATGGTTTCCGGGATTACAGTCAAGATCAATCCTTTACCAAACAATGCTTCGTTCTCAGCCATTGCACCAATCGCTGCACTACCGATATCCTTTTCTGCAATACCTGATGCGATTCCGGTCAAACCGACTGCAAGTCCTGCACCTATTGCTTTTAACCCTGCTGGGTCCATCATTACTACTCCTTCTACTGCCATAATATTATTCCTCCGTGTATTTCCTAATATATCCGAATGGGTTGTACTTTCTGCCCCCGCCTTCATAGAATTTTGTAAAGAATTCGACATACTGCAACCTGAGTGCATGTAATCCGGGGGCAATGATACTCAGAATTGTGTTTAAAGCATGTCCGAAAATGAATATAACTATTGCAAAGATCGTCATGGGTCCAAATGAATCCGGCATGATCATGTCGAATGCTATCTGGTTGACAGTTGATGCAATATAAATTGAAGATAAACCTACTGCTATGATACGTGTGTATGAAAGCGAATTGCTTAAAAGCGATGGCAACTCGATAGGTCCTTTGATACCCTCTCCTTTAAGAAGCATCACAAATCCGACTAAGAATACTATAATTCCAATCGCAGTTGGGATAATCCCTGCATATCCGAGAGCGGATAACAGTAAACCAATCTCAATTATAAACCAACTGCCTTTCTCAAGCATAGCGGCTGCAACACCATGTTTTCTTCTTTCATTAATGAATCCAAGCAAATAGCCTATATTAATATGAATTACCCCAACCAGGGCAGTCACAACAATCATAGTCATCACCAGATGGGTCCGATGAATAGGATATGTCACCATTTCATTACCAAATGGGGATACAAACAAATTGATCGTTTCAAATCCGGCAATTAAGCCAGGTATATAATGACCGTGAGTCTCCAAACCCGCAAGAGGGAATCCGAGGAATTCACCATAAATTACGCCAAATATTAATGTTGATACCTGACAGTAGATCAAAATGTTCATAAGAGGCTTTATAGCATCTGATTTTACCCATTTCTTGATTCCAAATGCGAGTCCCAGTAATATCAAAGCGTATCCGATATCACCAAGGATCATACCATAAAAGAGTGGGAACGTGATGAATATAAGTGACGTTGGATCGATCTCCGAATATCTTGGACGAGCATAAAGGTCCATGATCACTTCGAATGGACTTGATATCTTTGGATTTTCATATTCGATCGGAACAATCGCTTCCTCTTCTTTAGTTACGTCAGTTCTGGAAATGAAAGCACGTCCATCAGTTGCATCTTCAACAGTGCGTGCCAGCATATCATAATCCTCATTTGGCACCCATCCATCTATCACAAATGTTTGTTCGGATGTAGCAATCCGCAAAGGTGCTTCAGCCTTCTGTGCTTCGATAGAAAGCAATTCATCGCTTGCCAATATGAAATCAGAATATTTTGTTCTGAGTGACTCGATCTCCGCATTAAGAGATTCAATGTTATTTTGTGAATTTACAATATCCTGCTCTAGCTTTTTCAGGAGTTCTGCAGGTATACCGCTTATTTCCGGCACCCTCAGTTCCCTAAAAGCAAAGTCCGGCAAAATATCCGAAACAGCGTCTGCGTGCTCTTTTAAAACAAACAGTACAATCGTTCCGGATTTTGGATCCGAGAACAGTTCGTATGATTTTGTGATGCTTGAAAGTTCAAGTTCAATATCATCTTTCACGACACCTGAAAAAACAACCAGATTTTCATAACCGCGATATTGGTCAAGATCTAAAGGTATTGTGGAAAATGGAAGCAGTTCTTTGCTGAGAGTATCATGTTCCTTCAGATTGTTCTCAATTTCGTTCTTTTTGTCGGTTCTCTTTGAAACCTCGTCATCCAGTTCTACTAACTTTGTGTCAAGTTCCTTAAAAAGGGATTCAACATTTTGCTTTCCAACTTCTGCTTTCTTTATGCCCAAAAAACTTGAGATCGACCTGATCTTAATCAGTTTATTTGACACATCATCTGCATTTTCAAACGGCTTACCTATTTTCAGACCCTGTTCTTCATCGTTATAATCTTCTATATGGAACGAATTGATACCGTGCAGTGAATTCACTGTTTGCTCAAGTATGTCTTTGTGACCTATAATTGTCGCACGGCTCATCTGTTTAGGACTAAGCATGTATTGCCCTCTCAAATTCAGAAACTAAGTGATCTCCGGCCTTGTCCACATTTGATTGTGCTTTTTCAACAATAGCCTTAGCGTCGCTCTCACTGTCATCTATGATCTTTAATTTTTCTTCTTTGATGGTCGCTTCCGCAGACTTCAAAGCTCTCTGAACAGACTCGTGCGCATCAATCTCGGCCTGTTTAACGATCTCTCTTGCCTCTGCCCTGGCATTTGTAATGCGTTCGCTCTTATTTTTAGCAGCATCATCCACAATATTCCTTGCGTTTTCTTCTGCTTTTTTGATTTCAGATAAGATCTCATTTTTAGCCATGAAAATCCTCGTTGTATAATATCAATTAATATAATCAAATAATTTAATCCATTCCTATTGCGAAGATAGATATAAGTCCTTCGGTATTAGTGATACTGTATGCGATATTGTTAATGATTTATCGTTCCAAACCATGGGCTTTTTGATAGTACATAATTTATAGAATTATATAATTTGAGTTAATCCGAACGTTAGCGAAAATTATCTTGTAGCGTTATTATAAACACGAATTCACAATATATGGATTTAACAGTGTTTTGTTATCGGTCTTGTATATTTTATGCACATGCGCGCAAGTATTATATATTTAATAGGGCATATACGCTAAATGTAAACTAAACTTCATATTATGGGGTAAATCATGAACAATATGTTTAAAACAACTATTCTGTTAGCATCTCTTACCGGACTGTTAGTTTTAGTCGGGCGCGCCGTTGGTGGTCCGGGCGGCATGATAATTGCTTTTGTGTTTGCAGTTGTAATGAACTTTGGAAGTTATTGGTACAGCGACAAGATCGTTCTTAAGATGTATAAAGCAAAGGAAGTCACTGAATCTGAACAACCCCAGTTGTACAAGGTTGTTTATAATCTTGCAATGCGTGCACATATTCCTATGCCTAAAGTGTACATCGTTGAAACTTCAATGCCAAATGCTTTCGCGACAGGACGCGACCCCAAACATGCAGCTGTTGCTGCTACAACCGGAATACTTGACCTTCTGGACAATGAAGAACTTGAAGGCGTGCTTGCACACGAACTGGCGCATGTCAAAAACCGCGACACCCTGATCAGTGCTGTTGCAGCGACAATTGCAGGTGTTATCACTATGGTTGCAATGATGGCACGCTGGGCTGCAATTTTCGGCGGCATTGGCGGTCGTGACAATAATGGCAGTTCAAATATTGTAGGATTTATTGTGCTTGCTGTATTGGCACCAATTGCAGCAACGATCATCCAACTTGCAATTTCAAGATCACGTGAGTTTGCAGCAGACGCCGAAGGCGCACGCATATCCCAAAAACCATGGGCTCTTGCGAACGCCCTTGGAAAACTGGAATCTGGTGCACAGAATTACCGCCCAAGAAGAGGCGATGTGAAAGCATCTGAAAGCACGGCTCATATGTTTATCGTGAACCCGCTCAGGGGCAGCGCACTGATGTCACTCTTCAGGACTCATCCATTGACAGAAGAGAGAATACGCCGCCTTAATGCGATGTGAAATTGATTTTAAGTTGATTTTAAGTTGATTTTAAGTTGATTTTAAGTTGATTTTAAGTTGATTTTAGACGGGATTTACAGGATGGATCGGATTTGGACTTCGGTCTTTGATTATATCCTGTAAATCCAGTCAATCCTGTCCAAATCTTTTTTTGATTGTTATTGGTGCCAAGTCAACAACACGCCGCAGGCGGCACATTTCGCCGCCACCAATGAACTACAGGCTAATATATGCCAAATTTATTGATAAATTTACTGTTTTTTAAGTCATTTAATTATAGTTATGGGATTGCAAATTATGCACTTTTTTGTAGGTTGGCGTTTATGGAATATGCAAATGCCTAAATATGGGGCTCTTCTTGCTGTTTTATCGAATCTTGAAAATGAGGATTATGGTAAAATCATTTTGTGTATTGTGGATTATTTTGAGTTGTTATTATAAAATATTACGGATGAAGAACTTCAGGAAGCAAGACAATTGATTAGAAAGTTTCCGCAACTTCCTTTAGTTAAGTCTGATGTGAGAAGACCTGAGATCCTGAGGGATTTTATTATACTTGTTGAGGATGCGTATAAGGACGTGCATGATGCGGATATTAGCAGGTGGCTGTCTAACTTTATTGATACAGATGCTAAATGACGCCATAGCCCTCGAAAGTTTATCTAATCGAAAAGTATAATTGTACGTTAGTTTTTACAATAATCGATGGTGTGCGAATTCAACAGATGTAAATTAGAACCGATTTCAAAAACAAAACTTTGAAATGGGACTGTGTCCAATATAGCCTGAACGGCAACTATCTCAAAAACCAGTTATTTCAATAGAGGATTTATCAAAATCGATAATTACATAGACACGGATTTCACAGATTTACACGGATTTAAGCTTATTCGGAATCGATATCATAAGAGTCTATTTGGTTTGTGGTGCAAAGTGTTTGATATTTGATAAACATCAAATCTGTGTAAATCCGCTGTAAATCCGTGTCTGAAAAATAACTGGATTTTGGAACTGTGCCAGCCTGAACATTATAATTATTGGTGAATGAAAATGAAAGACAGAAATCCGACAGCAGCAAGTATTGAAAAACAGAAGGCAGGAGAAGCAGCAGCAGAACTTGTCAAGGACGGTATGATAGTTGGACTTGGCACAGGTTCGACTACCGCATACACAATAGCGGAAATTGGCAGGCGTGTTGATGCAGGTTTTGACATCCTTGCAGTTGTGACCTCATACCAGTCCGAGGGGCTTGCTATTGAAGCAGGTATTCCGCTGACTTCACTTGCAGAACATCCTGTACTTGATATTGGGATCGATGGTGCAGATCAGGTGGATGCACATTTCAATGTGATAAAGGGCGGCGGCGCGGCGCATACTCGCGAAAAAGTAGTGGCGCGGTCTGCAAAACGTTTTGTTATTGTTGCGGATGATTCTAAAGCCAGTGAGCAATTGAATCATTTTGTTCCTATCGAAGTACTGCCTTATGCCAAGAATCTGGTCATAAGTGAAATGAAAGAACTTGGCGGCGAACCTCAGATGCGTCTTGGTGTTCGCAAGGATGGACCTGTGATCTCCGATAACGGCAATTTTATCATTGATGTGGAGTTTGGTATTATCGAAGATCCTGCAAAACTCTCACTTGAACTATCGGCATGTACAGGTGTAGTTGAGCACGGTATATTTACAGATGTGGATGATGTCTACATCGGACAAAAAGATGGATCGGTGACGATAACCTCGTCACGATAGGTCAGTTCTTAGCTATATAATTATTCGACAAATGGATCAGTGCTGATCCAATTGACAAAAAAATTATGATCGTTAATCGCACTTTCCGCAGGTAAATCACAAAAGTGAATCTTTTTCTTAAATAAAAATGATGCCTAATGAGTGCGGTTTCCAAAATTTGCTCACAAATGGTTTAGAATGATGTATGTCAATTTTCTATCGAAGTTTGCAAATTGTATACTAAAACAGTACCTTTCCAACATTGAGTGGGCGATATTGTCATCTTACCATGCATATATATATGTACAGTATAAATATAATATGAGATGGATATTCAAAACCAATATCATGAAAAATGTTCAACATTTTCATATACCTGCGGAAAGTGCGATTGATTTAATGGTTTCAATGAAAAGTCATGCGTACTCACTTTCCAGAAGTACAGAATGATCAAACCGACACCCCTATCCTCACTAAAAACTCATCAAGCGGCACGGAATGTGTCTGGAACCCGCAAACTTTCACAGGGTCAGCACCAAGTGCAAGTGCAACGAACTGTGCAATGTTCATGTGCACGAGATCGTACTTTGTCCCGTACTCCTTTTCAATAACAGGCTGGTACCTGTCATACTGTATCTGGCAGTTCGGACACATGTGGAGCAGAAGCTCAACACCAGCTTCCTTTAAGCTCTCAAGTTTTGCATGAGTAACCTTGAGGGATAGATCACGGTTAACATGGATCTGTGAAAAACCGGCTCCGCATGTGAGAGTCTTATCTTCATACCATTCAACCACATCAGCACCGCAGGACTTTGCGATAGTATCAATGAGCAGCGGATGATTGGGATTTCCAATCATATCATCTGACTGTATCTTATAATAATGGCAGGCATGATGTGCTGCAACACGAACACCTGAAAAATCAATTGTATTAAGTTTAAGTTTAAGTTTACCGATCTGTTTAGCTTTTGATAAGAATAACTCCACAACATGGTAGAAATTGTCAACCTCATCCAGACTATTCTGTTCGTATATCAGGTCATCCAGACCAGCCTGCTTAAAAACAGAATTTATATTCGAGCGTACCTCATCATTGCTATTGAGCAGTGCACATGCTTTCTTGTTGATCGCATAACAGGTTGAGCACATGGGTGTGATGTTATTGTATCCATTCTTTCTTGCCACTGCAAAATTCCGGGCTGCAATTGCCGTTGTTGACATCTGGTCGAACAAGTCAAAATAATATCCAAGACCAGTGCAGCAGGACTGTTCATCACTCACAAAGTAGTCTATACCTAATTTATCAAACACATATGTTGTAGAACTTTCGATGCCGGGGTACTCGACGCTGACCATACATGATTTGAACAAAAAAATGCCGCTATCTGGAATATTTTCAATTTGCTTCATTTTATAATCTCCCCCTTTTCATCGACTGTATTCGATTTACTCTTAGCCATATGTTTCAATAGATCCTGCCGATCGAAAAATCCGATACCTGCGAGTATTGCACGGATCTCTCCACGTCCGCTGTCTTTCACAGCAACGGCCCCAAGTCCAAGTTCACTGCGCACCGAATCAAGATTATTTTTAAATTCACGCCATCGTATGCCAAGATCATCTTCCATCTGTCCGACATACAGGTCAGGTATCTTGCTCACACCAAATTCCGAAAACGCATCCCCATATCCGAACAGAACTTCAAGTTTATTGAGCCCTATACCTTTATTAATAGCCATTTGTTTGAGCACCTGCACAATTTGCGTTGGACTATTGTTGCGAGGACAGCGAAGGTGGCATGTGTAACAATAAAAACAGTTCCAGATACTTTCATCCTCAATGACGCTGATATCGTTTTCCATCACCCGTTTTACAATCGTGCGTGGATTGTAATCAGTGAACCGTGCAGCAGGACAGGATGAGGTACATGCCCCGCACTGCAAACAGCGATCAATTCCAATCGTATCGGATGTCCTAAGGCTTTTTTTCACTGTCTCTGCGAGTGTATCACATATTGGTGTGTCGTATTCACTAAGTGTCTCTGATATCACGTAAGTCATTCTATATCCTCCATTTGTGCAAGCGATATAAAAGTTTCAGCCAATCCTCTGTAATGTGGTATGTAAGCCTTCTTAAAATGAAGTCGTGCGCCTTTTTTGCCAAGTTCGCCCTTGAGCTGTTCGAAATTCTTAAGTGCAAGCGGGTAGATGAATGAACCGACTGGATTGTCTGTGGGTTCTTCGACCATCAGCACTGCCTGACTTCCACGTATAAGTGCATGTTCGATCATGGCTTTGGTGATAATTGTGGTTGTGGGCACTTGTACGATCTTAATATTTGCAGGATATTCTGCCACACTGTTACCAATGTTGTCGGCAGTGGCATAAGGGATCTCGCGGCTTAAAAATGCGAGCACATCTCCTTTTTCGATGACTCCATCGATCTCAGCCATAATTTGCTCTTCTTTGTAGCCGGCGATACTGATCGCATCTTTGCTGCATAATTTTGTGCAGTATCCACATCCATTGCACACAAGTGGATTAATATCGACATTACCAAGTTTGTCTTTTGAGATCGCCTCAAATGGACATTTGATGCACTCGTCGCAATTGTTGCATAAAGAGCGCTCAATCTGTGCGATCTGTGGATCAAGTCTGATAACTTTATCCGAGATGAACGCGCTTGTACGTGCCGCCGCAAGTCCTGACTGTGCAATCGTATCCGTAACATCCTTTGGGGATTGTGCAGTTCCGCAAACAAAAATTCCATCTCTTGATGTATCGACAGGTTTTAGTTTTGAGTGCTTTTCCTTAATAAATCCATCTTCGCTGAGTGTTATGTTTAGTATATTGGCAACCTGCTTTGTGCCGGCTGATGCTTCCATTGCTGATGATAGCACAACCATGTCGGCAGGTATTTCTTTTAATTCCTGGGTGAGAGTGTCTTCGATTTTAACAACAAGATTGTGATTTGCTTTTTGTACCACTTCAGCCGGACGCCCGCGCACAAAAGAGACACCCATATCCTGTACTGCACGGTAATAGTTCTCATACAATCCAAAGGCGCGGATGTCGATATAGCATATTATCACATTGGCATCAGGATATTTTTTTACGATAAGGCTTGCGTGTTTGAGTGCTGCCATGCAGCAGTAGCGTGAGCAATACTTATTTCCGCTTTTGCTCTCGTCCCTTGAGCCCACACACTGTATCATGACAATGTTGTGTGGCATTGAATTGTCAGATGGGCGTGCGAATTTTCCAAGTGTTGGACCGTTGACCCCGAGTATTCGTGCAAGTTCCATCTGGGTGACAACATTTTCAAAAAGACCGTATCCATATTGTGGTTTCCTGGAGGCGTCATATTCATCGAATCCGGTTGCCACGACAATAGCACCAACATCAAGTTCGATCATCTCGTCCTTTTGTTCAAAGTCAATAGCATTTACTTTGCAGATATCCCTGCACTTGCCACATTCTCCGCCTGTAAGTTCGATACAATGATCAGGATCGATAGAATATATCTGCGGTACGGATTGGGCAAAGCGCATGGATATTGCTTTTTTGTCCTTTACACCGCAGTTATAGTCATTTTCCACATACGTAGGACACACTTTGCTACACCTGCCGCATGCCATACAATTGTCTTTCACGTACCGTGGTTTTTTTCGTATTGTGACCCTGAAATCACCTGCACTGCCATTTACGTTTTCAACTTCCGAGCATGTGATGAGTGTGATGTTTGGGTGCGAGCCGACCTCGTTCATGAGAGGACTCAATGAACACATGGAGCATTCTTCAGCGAGTTTTTCAGGAGAAAACATTTTTCCGATTTTTGCACTGTTGCCGCCAATTGTTACTTCTTTCTCGATGAGATAAGTGTGAATGCCATTATTCGCGAGGTTAAGTGCAGAATTTATTCCTGCAATTCCACCACCTATGACCATTGCATTTGGATTGATTGGAATTTGTATCGGTATTAGTGGGAGAGCAGTCTGTATGCGCTTGATCTTGCCATTTAGAAGTGATATTGCTTTGTTTGTTGTTGCAAGGTTATTCGGGTGTACCCAAGAGCATTGTTCACGAAGATTTGCGATCTCAAGCATTGATGCATTCAGTTGTGCATCCTCTACGCATTTCTTGAACAGTTTTTCGTGTTTTGCCGGCGTACAGGCACCTATGATGACTTTATCGAGTGAATGTTTGTATATGCTTGTTTTTATTAGGTCTTGTCCGACATTTGAACATAGATACTCACAATCAAAAGTAGAGATGTTATCCGATCGAATTTCCTGTTTCACTGATCTGATGTCGATAATATCTGATATGTTCCCGCCGCAGTGACAGATAAATACGCCAACATGATCCTTTGAATGGTTCATGTCTTCGTATTTGGATGTATTTGGTATATAATATTGACCGATAAGCACAGATAATTATCCCATTTGAGATATATTCCCCTGTAATATATCCGTTTTAGGATAGTAGTCCTAAAAAAATATAATATTTGTTTTAAATAAGAATTATATTTTATGACCGAATTATGGCGTTATTCGATTGAAGTTTAGGCAAAACTTTTTAGTCGCTGTATGTTTTCAAGAATTGTTTTGTTCTCTATCATTATCTTTTCTTCGATGGTCTTTATGATATTATCAAGCGGAACAACAAGTTTATATATTTTTATTGGTCGTCCTTTTCCTTCAGTCTTCTTCTCATCTCGTATGTCTACCCAATTATATTCATTCAGGTGACGCATGGCAATACTGACTTCCGGTTGTCGCAGCCCCGATGCCATCTCGATATCACGGGACGTGACTTCGTTTACATTTGATAAGCACGCAAGAGTTAAAGCAACAGGTCTGCTCAAATTGAGCTTTCTAAGTAGTTCAGCTATTTGCAATTCGCGCTCTTCCATCCTCATAAATTGATCATTTATCATATTACCACCAAATATGTCCTATATTTCACAAAATATATATTATTTATTAATATATAAGTTTAATGGAATTCATTTTATAAAAAATGTATATACATCACTGAAGTTAGTTCAACATAAAAGTCAATTTTATAATTTGAATGCATAAAAGAGCCTATATTTGATAGTGGGCCCGCTGCGATTCGAACGCAGGACCTCCCGGTTATCAGCCGGGTGCTCCACCTGTCTAAGCTACGGGCCCATTAGGGATTTATATGTGGTGCGTGTTCATCACGCGACAGACCAAATACGCATACAGGTACTTTAATATTTCGCTCAGTAGCAACAAGTTTTATAAAAATATCATAAAGTACCTGTATAGAATTATCAAATCAGCGATACCTTTATTTGAGATAGTGCCAAGTATATTCAGAAATAATGGGCCGGTAGATCAGGGGAAGATCGCTACCTTGGCAATTGGATAGACTACACTGGCTGTCCAACCTAATTGGTAGAGGCCTCGGGTTCAATTCCCGATCGGTCCACTTTATTTTTATAATATTTTTCCAATCATTTTGTTTGTATAACTATTTTTAGTGCCAATGCAATCCGCCTACGCGGTCACGATATTTTTTTCAATTTAATTATACAAATACAAATTTGTGTCACCAATTGGAAGGCTATAAATCCCCGAAATGACAGACAATAAACCATGACATCCATCATTTACCATCCGGATTACCTTAAGCACGACACTGGTTCGCATCCCGAAACCGCAGCGCGACTCACTGCCATCATGAACCTACTTGATGCACGAGGGGTTTTTGACGATAATCCAATTATCACCCCAAAGCCTGCTGCAATTTCACTGATAGAAACCATCCATGACCCGGACCATATAAAAAAAGTGGAAGCACACTGCCACGCCAAGATTCCACTTGACCCTGATACCATTGTCTGCAAAAATTCGTTCAATGCAGCACTTTTAGCAGCAGGCGGTGCAGTGCAGGCAGTTAATGAAACAAAGGATGGTGGTACGGCTTTTGCACTCGTTCGCCCGCCCGGGCATCACGCTGAACCCAACCGTGCAATGGGATTCTGCCTGTTCAACAACATCGCCATTGCGGCGCGGTATGCACAATCGCATGGAATGCCGCGTGTGCTTATTGTTGACTGGGATGTGCATCACGGCAACGGCACACAATCCGCATTCTATTCCGATCCCTCGGTTTTGTATTTTTCCATTCATAATTACCCACACTTCCCGGGAACCGGATGGTTTGATGAAGTAGGTGAAGGAGACGGGGTCGGGTACAACATCAATGTCCCCCTGCCTGCCGGAGCGAATGACGCAGATTACGTGTATGTGTTCAACAAATTGCTCGTGCCTGTCGCGCTTCGGTTTAAGCCCGACATAATCCTGATATCTGCCGGGCAGGATGCACACGTAAACGACCCTCTGGGCGGCATGAAATTATCATCGGCAGGTTTTGGGAAACTTGCATCCATTTTAAAAAGACTCGCAGATTCAACATGCGGGCGGACAGCGCTTGTGCTGGAAGGCGGGTACAATTTAGAAGCACTGGCTGAGTCGGTATTTGAGATTATCACGGCTTTTGGTGAAGAGAAGGATATGCCAGTTCCAGAAGATGGCGAGGTTTCAGAAGCGGTCAAGGAGAGAGTTGATGAAGTGATAGCGGTTCAAGGAAATTGGTGGAATTTCTGAGGTAACCGGATATTGTCAATTGTCATGAATGACTACATATGTTTATACCAAACATTCATGCTTTCAAAATTACCGGATATGTTTGTATTGTTTACCAGTGTGCCACTATACTTATATCCGGACTTTGAAAATGCAATGTTAATTCCATAGGATCCCGCTCTGGCAATCGTGTAGGCGGTTTTCATATTCCTCTTTTGCATTTCATATTCCATTTTTTGCAAAAGATATAATGAAAATGAATTTCCCTGGTATTCCGGTAATGTGGCAAAGTCGGTCATTTCAACATTTTGTGATTCAATGTCCATTTCCGAAGATGCGAGTGCAACAATATTTGTGCCATTCCAGATGCAAAAATAGATTAGGTTTTCATCCATCGTCTTTTCAATGTAGCGTGAATCATATATTGGAAATGGATATGTCTCAAAGACTTTTTTATAGACTTTTGCAATTTCACGGGCATCAGACCTTTCACATATCGTATACTTAAACCCATGCGGAAGTTCTGTGGTCACACTATTGCCGGATTTAGATTCGGCGGTTTCCAGAACTTTTTTATTTAATCCTGTTTCATTATCAAAACGTCTTGATTTGCAGTAATATTTGGCCATGAAATAAACGTCTTCCGAGTCCCTGTAAAAACTTGGGATGGATGCTTCACAAATGTAGCCGTCATTTAGAAAATCGTCTTTGGCATATGCCGGAACTTTAGCAATCACCTTGCAATATCCTTCATCTGTAACCATTGTATCCAATTTCCCTATGATTGAAGGGAAATCGGATCTTGAAAGTTTCATTAGGTATATGCGGTCATTGTAGTTTCCATGTTGTAGTACAGAACTGCCAATTGTTGTTACAATATCACTCATCGCGTCTGTCCAACCTTTCTGTATTTTCCGGAACAAGGCTTCCGGTTTCATCAAAATCGGAAAGTAATTTCGCAATACCTACAGATTTAAACTCTTCTGCTTCATCAAGTTTCAACTGCAGATGGCAGTCATCACAATTTCGGTCACAAAAGATCGCTTCATACGAATCAGGTTCCTTGTATGTGGTTATCACACCTTCAAAATTTCTTAGGATAACTTTATTAGTTGACCATGAGATTAAATAATTTGGCATTACAGGAATTTTTCCTCCGCCACCCGGCGCATCGATCACATAGGTTGGGACTGCAAAACCACTTGTATGTCCGATCAGGTTTTCCATGATCTCAATGCCTTTGCCGACAGGAGTTCTGAAATGTGTCAATCCTTCTGAGAGGTCACACTGATATAGATAATATGGTCTGACTCTATTTTGAACAAGTTTGTGTATGAGTCTTTTCATAATCCTGTGACAATCATTTATACTCGCCAGCAAGACAGTTTGATTGCCCAGCGGAATTCCGGCATCAGCAAGTTTACTCAAAGCTTTTTTTGAAGACATTGTTATTTCCCTTGGGTGGTTGAAGTGTGTATTGATCCACAAAGGATGATGTTTTTTCAACATTTCTATCAATTCATCTGTTATGCGGTATGGCAATACAACAGGCATTCTTGTGCCGATACGTATCACTTCCACGTGCGGGATATTTTCCAATTCGGTAAGGATCCAATCAAGATATTCATCAGATAGCATGAGCGGATCTCCACCTGAGAGCAGAACATCACGCACATCAGGATTGTTTTTTATATATTGTATTCCTGCAAGAACTTCATTTTTCTCAGGAACGGAATCTACATCGCCTACTTTTCTTTTTCTGGTGCAGTGCCTGCAGTACATTGAACAGACATTGCTGATATGAAACAATACTCTGTCAGGATAACGATGAGTGATTCCGGGTGCAGGACTATCTTTGTCTTCTGCTAAAGGATCTTTCATATCATATTTACTGATTATCAATTCTGATGGCGAAGGAAAAGATTGTTTGAAGATCGGATCATTCATGTAGTCGCTGGAGTCAATTAGTGACAAATAATAAGGGGTTATGGAAAGCGGAAACTTTTCAAGAGTTTTTTCAAGTTCTTTTATTTCAGCTGAATTAAATTTTATTCCAAGCAGATTCTCGAACGTCGAGATGTCACGTATCGAGTGTTTTATCTGCCATTTCCAATTCTCCCAATTTGAAATTACTGCATCCGAACTAATTTTTTCTGCGATATTCTTTTGCTTTTTGGAATATATTTTCATAATAAGCCTCGGTTTTTATCGTAGTATATAATTCATAGAATTATATAGTTCGAGTTAATGCGAACGAAGTGAGCATTTTCTCGCTATGGCATGCATGTATGGTACTAATAGAACATTCTACCACTAAAAAAAATCGCGATGTTCGAAAAAAAGGTTGTTTTGAATATACAACATTTAAAGAAAAACGGAATGGATTTGAGGTTCTATAAAAATGAACTTTTAGCTATCCATTTTATGCATAAATTTGTGTATTTCACATCCTATTACAATCGTTGCATTCACATATTAGCGAATTAACAACGATTATAAACATTAGAAAAATCGTATATATACATGTTGGGTCACTTTTGTGGAAAGCCTTCAATTTCCAAACCCTTTTTTAATATTAACACATCATTGGTCTGATCAGATTTGAAACTCATCAAAAAGTTATTCGGAAAAAAGGAAGTCGCACCGACTTCAGTTTCACTGGAATTAGGCGAACTCCCTGAATGGATGGAAGTTAAGTCGGAAAAGACATTTAGCAGGCTGCACCATCATATTCGGCAGAAATATGGGGAGATTGAGCTTGCCCTTGGTGACCTTGGTGTAAGTAAAGAACATCTGAATGATGCCAACACGGTTGAAGATGCATATAAGCAAATAGCCAAGGCCGGTATTTCGAACAAAGACAATGTTGTAAAGAACATTGGTATAATAATTGACAGAACAATTATTCCACAGGATACTGCCGTTACAATTTCTGCTGCAAATACATTTCATATAAGTACCAAGTCCGGTTTAAAAACGCTCATTGAAAATACCATGCGTAGTCAGCAATACGCAAAAGCGCTTTTTCCCGAAGAGTACAGGGGCGTCATGGATGATCTTAGCCATCTGGACACTTTGCTTGATGAACTTATGGCGCCCATAAATGAGGTGCAGGATAAGCTGGATGCATATGACAGATTGAAAGAAAACGTCGAAACTATAAATCAATACCAGCAGCAGCTTATGAAAAACGAGAAACTGATCCCTGATATTGAGAAGAAATACGATTCATTGGAAAATGAACTGCGCGATCTTGAGTCTAAATTGGAAGATATTGTGGAAAGTGAGGAATTTGCAAAGGCGCATGAGTTGGAAAAACAGGTCAAGGCACTTAAAGGCAGTTCGTCGGATCTAGATTCCAATGTGAAGTCAGTGTTCGCACCATTATCCAAAGCTCTTTCCCGAATGGAAAAACAGGATACAAGCGGCAGGCACAAAATGTCACCGAAGAGTAAGGAGCTCCTATTGGCAATAAGGGATGAACCCGTGTCGATCATTGGAACTGATATCAACGTTTTCCTTGATGAGATAAAGGGGCGTATCGAAGATGGCACTCTTGGCCTTAAACAGCAAAAAATGAATAATACCATCAAACAGCTTGACAAATTGAGGGATTCTGATATCCTGTCATCACTAAGCGTAAAAAAAGAATCATATTTATCAGAGTTAGAAGATGTAAAAGGCGAGTTGAATCGGCTTACAGTGTATGAAAAAAAGACCAGGTCTGAAAAAACAATATCAGATTGCCGTAGCAGGATCGATTCTATCAAAAACAACCTGGAAACTGAACGAACAGATCAGGTAGCTTTAAGAGAAAAAATAGAAAGATCAATGGCGGAGTTGAATTCGGACTTGAAGTTTGTTTTTGGAACAGATGTTGAAATGAACCATCCATCCGTATCTTGAAAATAATTAGTATTTGTATAGCTGATATTTTTAGTGTAAATTTCAAATCTATACGAATTGAAACCAATGCGACCGCCGTCAGGCGGCATTTTCCATAATATACTGTCGT
>DQIO01000205.1 GCA_020793555.1 Methanosarcinaceae archaeon
TAAAAGTGCTGCATATATGTATTCCATCGCAAATCACCTTGTTTAATTAATTTATAAATTCTATTATCCAAAGAGTGCTCCAAGACCGGCCATTCCGCTCTCTTCAGCTTCTTCTTCTTTCTTTTCAGTCTCTTCTTCCACAGGTTCTTCTGCTGCGGTTTCAGTGACCGCTGCTGCTGTTGTCGTCGCTGCTGCACCCAGAGCTGCTTTGAGCTCATCGTCAACCGCATCTTCATCGTTGCCGGAAGCAACCGATGCAACAGATAACATCTGTGAATTTGCTTTACCAAGCAAAGTTTCCATCAGTTCAGGTTCAAATACTGTCGCTTCGATACCAACATTGCGTGATTCTGAAACAGCTTTTGAGATCAAAGTGCTGATAGTTGCGCTTGTTGGGTATGCTGCATTTATTGACAGGTTGAATGCCTGCTGAATTGCTGCTGTAAAGTCAGATAAGTATTTATCCTCATCAATTGCCAGCACATCAGGTGTGTAAATCAAACCCGCTTCGCAAACTGCATTAAGATTCAAACCTACTTCCATAGGATAGATCTCAAGCCTGGTCAACATCGCTGCAAGTTTCTGGGAGACGGCCTCGCCTTCCTTTGCAACAACCTTTGTTTCCCTGATGACAACAGAACCACCATCAATAGCTGCAGGAATTCCTGCACCTTGCATATCACCCAATATAGGGCCTGGTGGGAAACTTGTTGGACCCTTTTCCACAATAATATCTTTTGGTGCGATTGCACCTGCTTTTATTGGGGCCGGGCTCTTACTCTGCTCAAGCAATTTATAAAGTTTGAATGGATTCTGATCAGTGAACACCAGTGCGGTCTGCACATCGATGTAATCAACCATTTTTTGGACATCTTCATCGGATTCAGCCAGTGCACGCTTAATTAAAGTATTTCTAGCTACCTTTAAAACAGCTATATCCTTAAGGTTTCTTCTCATACCCTGGAGCTGTTTTGCAGGAATGCCTGTAATGCCAATTAGTCCGAACAATGGATTTGACTTTATGAGAGATTTTATCTCTTCAATTTCATCTTTTTTCCACTGCGGGATGTGTTCTGAATGATGTTCTTCTGCCATCATACCACCCTCACAGATTTGCCCATTGTAGTCGTTATATAAACGGACTTGAAATTTTGTTTGCCCTTATCAAGAGAACGTTCCAGTCTGTTAATCACAGTCTCTATATTCTCAATAAGATCGTCTTCACTCATTTCACGACTGCCAACTGCAACGTGGAATGTTAATTTATCCTTTGACCGTAACCGAATAGAGTTCTTGGTGGTGTTTATCAGATCCACCACATTCTTGTCCGGTGTGAGCGGAATTGGCATCTTACCTCTTGGTCCTAAAATTGCACCCAAGGATTTACCAATTTGAGCCATATACTGGACTTCCGCAATAAAAGAATCACATCCATTTGCAAGAGTTCGTGCTTTTGACTTATCAGCTCCCAGCTCTTCTATATCCTCATCAGTGAGAACATAATCAGCGCCGGCATCTTTTGCCTTAAGCCCGACATCACCCTTTGCAAAAACCGCGATCTTCCTGGATTTACCAAGACCTTTGGGAAGTACAATTGTTTCATCAACTCTGAACTTAGGCTGACTCATATCAAGATTTTTCAAATTGACAGCCATGTCCACACTTTCTCTGAATTTGCGGTCAGGCGAGTCGCTAAGTAACTGTTTTACGGCACTTGCTATATTTTCTTCTGTCATTCTACTCCTCCCGTAGTGTACAAACATCTGTTTGCATGCAGGAATTGATTCCTTGCACCCGGACATACACATAAATCATGCATAATCCGGTACAGCCGCTTCGGCCTACTACGGATGTCATAAAGACCGTTTGGTCTTCATGGGCTCTTCAATAGAAGAGCACTTGCTTTTAAACCTATCGGTTAATTGAACTATGTTAATTGTGATATTACGGTTGAAAAACTTCACCATTCTTCGGCTGCCAGAACTTCATCGAATTTTCCTTCATCGATGGATTTTTGGCACTCTCTTGGATCAACGCCTTCAACAGTGACGCCCATCGGAACACATGTACCGATAACTTCTTTCACTGCAGCCTTAAGATCGTATGAAAGGATATCATCCTTTTTCATGCGCGCAACTTTTGCAGCCTGTGGAACTGTCAGATCTCCAACAACAACTGTACCTGATTCACCAGAGCCTTTCTCAATTCCGATCTCTTTTTTGATGAGTGCAGCAGTTGGTGGTGTTCCAATCTCGATCTCTATGTTCTTATCATCGTCAACAATAACCTTCACAGGAACCTGCATTCCATTGAAGTCCTTTGTTTTTTCGTTTATCTTATCTATAACATCTTTGATGTTCACGCCAAGCGGTCCGAGTGCCGGACCAAGAGGTGGTCCCGGGTTTGCTTTTCCGCCTGCTACTAATGCTTCAACAACACTTGCCATTTTATTATCACCATTTGTATATTTAATAATTAATTATCTGTATATGAAAACGTTATTCTGTTAACCAATCCTCAAGCATTTTTTTCCTCTTTCTTGAGGACCCTCACGGTATCTCCACGAATAGTTATAGGTATTGGTACAACTGCATCGAACAATTCAACCGTGATCTCCTCGTGACTTTCATCCACCCGCTTGACACGTGCCTTCTCGCCCTTAAACGGACCGGATGTCACCTCAATGATAGCGCCTTCAGTTATTCCTGTTACAGTCGGTTTTGGAGTAAGGAAATGTGACACTTCCTCAAGACTGGACTGACCCTTAACCACAGTTCGCGCATGTGCAACATTTTGGATTGTCAGATCAACAATTCCGGAATCATGTGCTTCTACAAGAACATATCCTTTAAGTTCATCCGGAACAAGGATCGCTTTGATATCATAATGTTCCTTCCTTGCGACCATTGCCATCATATTGGCAACAGAACGCTCCTGGTTTGCAGTAGTCTTAACAACAAAAATTGCAACATCATCACTCATGATAATTACATCCACTTAGGAACTTCTGTCAGCAACACATAAATTATGAATCCAATAAACCCTATAAGAATAATGCCTGCACCCGCAACCTTAGCGATCATCAGGAATTCTTCTCTTGACGGTTTCTTGGTCAACTTGAGTACTCTCAAGTACGATTTTAGTGTCTTACTGACGTTTATATTTTTTAAATTGCTCAAATTAAATGTGCTTTCTACCAAAACTACTCACAACCGGTTGAATGATAAATTGATTATTGATATATAAATGTATAATGTCAAACTAACGTGATTGGTGTTACAATCACATAGAATGTAGGGCAAACTAAATAGTTTACACCATAAAATACCTTTCGATTGAATCCACCACAAAATATGAGTAAATTCCCCCTCCAGTCAAATTATAAAGTTCTGCAAATTACATACTATAAAAAATGAAAAGGTTTGACCTTTTCACTTTACGAAATCAATTCCATATCGGCGAGTCACATTTTGCGCACCGCCGTGCCCGTATATCTGAGGTGATTTTACACCTGTAACAACAATCATCGTACGCACAGAATGTTCCAGTTCAGGATCGATCTGTGCACCCCAAATAAGTCTTGCATTAGGATCAATACGGCTGTACACTTCCTGTACAACACTTTCTGCTTCTGCAATTGTCATATCAGGTCCACCGACAACATTCACAAGAGCCGATGTCGCACCTGAGATATCCACATCAAGAAGCGGACTTCTGAGTGCTTTTTGAACCGACTCGATAGCTTTGTCCTCACCATCTGCCTCACCAAGTCCGATCATAGCGACACCACCATTTTGCATGACTGTCCTGACATCCGCAAAATCAAGGTTAACAAGACCTGGCTTTGTAATAAGTTCAGTGATTCCTTTAACTGCCCTCATCAATACCTCGTCGGATACCTTAAATGCAGCTTGTAATGGTAACCTTGGAACAATCTCAAGTAACTTGTCGTTTGGAACCACGATCACCGTATCCGCAACATCCCTCAGCCTCTCAAGACCTGCCTCGGCATTGGTACGCCTGACCTGTCCTTCTACTCCGAAAGGTAATGTTACAACTGCAATTGTCAATGCGCCTGCATCACGTGCAGCTTCTGCGACGACTGGTGCTGAGCCGGTCCCGGTTCCGCCACCAAGCCCTGCAGTAATGAACACCATATCGGTATCTTCAACAACTGCATTAAGTTCGTCCACGCTTTCAAGTGCTGCATCTTCCCCGATCTGTGGAAGACTTCCTGCACCAAGCCCTCTTGTCTTTTTCCTGCCGATTAGTATCTTATGATCAGCTTCAACATGCAAAAGATGCTGAGCATCAGTATTCAGTGCAATAAGTTCTGCACCCTTGATTCCCTCATCCCTCATGCGCTGAGCGCTGTTTGAGCCACCGCCGCCGCAACCTATAACTTTGATATTCGTCTGAAGGTCATGCAGCATTGCTTCAAGCTCTGCATTAATATCCTCATGCACCGGAGCACTAGAATTAATGTGCCCCTCTTGTGCAGACCGTGTTAATGCCTCTTCTACGATGGATTTCATAAGTGTTTTCCTCCAAGAGTGAAAATTGTTAATATTAAAAGTTGATTATATTTGTTAATGTGATAGCTTTTCTGTTTGATCGATATACCATTTCAGGTGTTATAATATTTCCGTTGACTGTGACTGACTTTCCACTTGCAAGTTCCCCAAACATGGGACCTGAAGGAACGCCCAATTCACGAGCAAGCTCAGGGTTAAATTTTTGATCGATGATATATAAAATCATCTTTTCGGGAATATATTCGATTGCATATTGTTCTTTTAGTATTTGAATGCATTCATTTGTAAGTTCCTGTGCAACAGCCCTTGCACACTCGTCATCGATACTGAAAATCACATGAGCGATTGTCCCATTTGAACGCTCAAGATACGCAATATTATTACAGTCAAAAAATGCCCTGATACGCACCTTGTCCACAGCTCCAGCTTCTTGCAATAGTTCCCGATCAACCTTTGATACATTAATTTTCGGAAAATTGCACTCCATACAAGATAAATCGAGCATTTTGATCTCACGTTTCATACTATCCGTAAATTTTACACGTCCGCCTGGACAAAACTCGTTCGCCTTCAAAAGCAACTGCTTGTAAAACTCCCACGGAATCCCATTCATCTCCCTGATATCTCCTTCCCGTAACACCTTATACCCAAGTTCTTCAACGATCTTGTTAATACGTTCCCGTTCCTTAGCAGACATTGATTTGCGGTCAAAATATACAAAATCCGCATCAGATTTCTCAAATGCCACCCTGATCATATCTTTATCTAAATGTGGCAACTGATAACTCGGAAAATTATGTCCAAACGTAATATTGGTTTCAAACAACAATTTTGACTGGCGTGACGCATAATGCCCTCCTCCAAAACCAAGAGCTACAGGCAGTTCTTCAAGATCAAGGGACATGATAGCATTTGCAACGATCTCCCCTGGAATTTGGTCACCCCATTGTAATTCATCACTTCCGATCTCAGCATACACCGAAGGAACATTAAGATTCGTAGGACCATGGTGTGTCGATTCCATGGATACATCATAATCAGTATTTTTTGCCAACATCCGCATTGTCATAAGAAGCGAACGAAGTGCATGAGGTGCAGCTTTTGCAAATTCCTGTGGTCTTCCCCCAAATTCAGCATCCTTCACATTACCTGTAAAATGCGCGGTAAGAAGTTTACGTCCATCATTGCTCTTGTGCTTTGATGCAAAAATTATCAGTTTAGCCGGCAAACCGCAATTCACAAGCTTTTCATCAATCCCATCCTGAAAAATATGATGCTTAACGACCTCAACGATCCGGAAATTGTTAAACTCATAGATAGAACAGACATCGCCACAACCATCAGGGGGACAGGTGACCTCTGTCCATTCACGCATGGAAAGAAGATGGTTTTTGATATTCTGGCTTGCTTTGTCAATTATTGAACAGACGATTGTTATCTTTGGCTCATCTGCTTGTTTTGAATGTAAAATTGGAATCTCGGTCATTGGCGAATCTCTTGTAATGGGTAGTAATAATTAGTAACTTGTAATTGATATTTGTTAACTGGATTAAGGAATACTGCATTATATAAATTTGTCACCTTAATGACATTCGCCACAACACCATACTAGTGTTGTGTCAACTATCAAATGTCGAAATATTTAACCGAAACTGAAAAAATAAGGGCATTAGTCCCTACCGCAAGCGGCGCATTTCACTGCTGCCAAACCCACAAACCAACCATGCAATTTTCATATTTTCAAATATGACACCGCTTAAAAACCGTTTTGTATTTCATGTTCATGGTTTGGGAACATGCCGCGCTGCGCGCAGTCGCGCCGTTTTTCGCATCTATCTGCTCCCTTCTATTTAGCGATATTATATGGTTGACGGAACACTAACATATATTCAATATCGTTTCAGCAGGTCGAACACCCACCTGCTCACACTTGGCGCCACATTCCCACACCTGCGATAAAAAACGGTTTCAAGCCCCATGCGTTCATACTCACCTATCAATCCCTGTATCTGGGATTCTAACTTGAACGTATAGAAATGCACCATTCCTCCCTTTTTCACGAGCGGCGATATGCTCGGAAGATATGAATCCATACCATACGGAATTGGCACGATCGCCCTGTCAAAATGAATGTCGGGAATGTTTACAATGTTCGAAGCATCCGCATTTATGATAGATACATTCGACTCCACCCCATTCAACCTTACATTTTCCGCAAGCCATTTGCAAGCCTCTGTGTTTTTCTCGATCGCTGTGATCTTTGCACCCGACGCAGCAGCAGGAACTACAAATGGACCTACTCCGCAAAATGGGATTATCACATTCTCGGACGGGAGAACCTGCGTTGTGACCCTGTTCCTCTCAAATCCAAGGCGGCTGTTGAAGAATACTTCATTCAGGTCAAGCCAATACTTAAAACCAAATTCCCGGTGCAGTGTCACTGCATCAGAACCAATCAGTTTCTCAAATCCCCCAACCCTTTTTTCGCCATCCAGTTTAGCCACTTTATTGAGAACTGTCCTGACATTCCCGCGTTTTGAGACGAT
>DQIO01000204.1 GCA_020793555.1 Methanosarcinaceae archaeon
GCCTGATTGATAGGATGGAGGAATTGCGTGAGGAAGTTGAAACTGCAGAGGAAAAACATATCAGGGAAAGAGCTGGTGTGGAACCAACACCTTCAATATCTCCATTTGGAACAGTTCCTGAACCTGTAGTTTCAGAACCGGACGAGATAATTATAAAACAAAAAGAACCTGAGGCATCAGTAGCTAAAAGCAATATGCAGGAAATGGCCGTAGCAGAATCTGGGGCGGAATTTGATAAAAATGAGATGCCGTCGCTTGTAGGTGGTCCCAGTAAATCCGAGATAGAACTGCTTGTTGGGGAACAGGTAAAAGATGCTTTCGGTGATCATAATGTTAAAACTACCGGCGAATCGGATTCAGGTATGGTTGCTGATATGGAAGGTTTGCGGAATGAGTTAGCAGATTCAAAGACATTGATCAATGGGCTAGTAAATGATATTAAGGAGCTTTCAAGTGCGGTGGAAAGTTCTACCGTCTCAATGAGTGACATCAAGAAGTGTGCAGAAGATTTTGATTCGGATGTATCAATTGGATTTGATTCTGCAAGGGATAAAATAAGCGTGATCGAAAATAGGCTGGATGTTGTAGAGAATGCTCTGACCTTGATACAATCTGATAATGCAGAGGTTAAGGTCGGGTTATCCGGTATTGAACAGAACATTTCCGAACTTGTTGGTTCATATAGTGTGTTTTTGTCACAGATACATGAATCGACACAGAATAATGACATCCGGTTTGAAGAATTATCTCACAAAGTTGATAAGATTGATGCAATTGATTCAAAAATCGCGAATATTGAAAATAATCAAGTCATTGCAGCCGAAACCGTTTCAGAGTTTGGGAATACCACTTCTGTACTTATGGGTGATATTGCAGAGATGTATGAGGCAAATGAATCCATGAAAGATGAATTACAGTCCGGCAATACAGCACTTCGTGATGAGATGTCATCCGTTACAGATTATGTGGAAAAAGGACTCAAAAAAGTAGGTGCCGGAAGTTACAAGTTGTTTGGGGAAGATGTGCAGTTGACCTATCTTGAAAAAAATTCATCAACAATGAAACTTTGCATGGAATGGATCGAATTTTTGATGGAACTTGTAGGGCGTAACAACCTGCCTGATATATTATCATATTATGAGGATCTGGGATGGATAAGTGATGATGTCCGGCTGGAAGTTATGCGATATGCAGAAGGTATTGACTATTACATAGAAAAACCTGACTGGAAACTGAATCCGGATGAACATGTAAAGTCCATTTGGTTTATTGAAAAACTCGCAGGCGTCAAGGTTGATAAAAACAAATTATCAATAATTGAAAGAGATATTGAGAGGGTAAAGAAAGGTACGGAAATTTATGGTATATGATCCGGCTTTACTACTCAAGTGACAGTCTGTCTATCAGGGCTTCACATGTAATCTACGAACTTCATTCATAAGGGTTTGACGATGGGTCTGAAATATAAAAAATACAGTATAAATGAAAAAGGTCAGATGACGATCGATTATCTGATCAGCATAACCATTTTCCTATTTGCAATATTTTTCGTTTTTCAGTACATTTCAGGCATGTTCGCCCCCTTTGAGTCAAATTCGGATGAGGTCACACTTATGGCGGATAGGGTGTCCACGCTGGTTGTTGAGAATATCATGAGCGCAGGAGATGCAGCGGTACCGAACCTTGTAATATCGACAAAAGTCAACACATTTTTTACGTCGCTTGATACTGATTATGGGGGTACACGTTCGTCTTTGGGGTTATATGGCACCTATGTTGAATATGATGTCAATATCACTCTTGAAAATGAATCGCCTGGCATTATAAACTCGTCTGGTGCAGTATTGCCATCCGTTGGCAATGTTGGGCAGACGAAGAGGATTGTACTCTTCATGGATGCTGATACAGGCGTAACAGAAAACAGGATCATATCGGTCAGGGTGTGGTAGCTTGAACCGTGGTAATATACTATTCGGAACAGGAAATGACAAGTTGGCACAGATGCACACCCTTGAAGCGATCATGGCTTCAACAATTATGGTTGTGATTATTGTTTTTGCAGTCCAGGCAACGTCACTTACTCCGCTCACATCATCGACTGCAAATGCTCATATTGAAGCACAGCTCCAGACAATCGGACAAGATATGCTAAGTGCACTTGATTATTCACAGTACGATCAAACTTCAGATCTTAAAAAAGACATATTGGATTGGAACGGTGACGAATATGCATGGAGCGGTGATTCTTATGAGTCAAGAGCAAATGCAAATGCCACTCTTAATAGTTCCATGAAATATATGTTCACATATATTCTAATTCCGCGCGGGATTGCACATAATGTCCAATTCTCTCATATGAGTGATACCGGAAGATTCTCATCAATATTTTACATATATAACGGCGATCCGTCTGACAACGCAGTCATCGTTTCAAGAAAAGTATTGTTATCAAATCCGGATATTGGGAACACTTCCATATTTCAGATAAATACGGGCATAGTTGACATAGATGATACTACGGATCTTTACAATATTATTGATGTGAAACTTATACTTTGGCGAATGTGAGATTTGATATTGATACAAAGGATGTATGGCAATGAAGAAAATGGATGATTCTGCACAACTGGTTCTAATAGCCGGATTCACGATAGGACTTGCTATTGTAGTTTCAACTATCATGCTAAACAATATCATCTTTGCGAGCAACATGGCATCAGAATCGAGTATTGATGCAAACCGTTATTATGTTTCAAATATCAGGCAGATGTCATCCGATGCATTAAGTGGTGCGTATGGTTTTGCAACAAAGAATCAAACATCATTCAATGCAACACTTTTCAACCAGTATATGTCCGGTTACAACCATAAGGCTGCATCTGTGTACGCACTTTCAGGTGTATCATTTAATGTCCGGAACAGTAATTTTTATGATGGTTATTTTACAGAGAACGGGCTTTTGGATGGTGACTCCGACTGGATCGTCATGGCAGATGTGAATTCGACAGATTCGCTTTTGATCGAGATAAATGATACAAGTGTTCTTGGAAATGCTACTAATGCGTTTACGGTTCAGGCAATAAATAGTTCAGGTAGTTCATTGTGGTTAGTTAAGTTGTATAACGATAGTGGAAATGTAAATATATCAGTTTATGATCAGAATATGTCGGCTGTAGAGTCGGGCACATCATCAGGGTTTTTGAACATAACAAATGATTTGGTTGATGGTGATGATTCTTTTGATTTCCATTTCAATGATTATACCGTAAATGAGACATATAAGTTAAAGTTCCTAAACGGCACAAATGCTGCCGGATATTTTTCAATGTCAGGAAACCTGACTGATGGCACGTCATTTTCACGTGTCAGGTATAAGATGACAAATGCTACCGTTAGTACATCTTCAGGAAAGACAAGAATAAATGTATCGATACCGATTTCCATACCATAGGAGTTGTCATGAAAAGAGATATCTTAAACGATGAGAATGCAGTATCCATATCAATTGGATTCATATTGACATTTTCAATAACTGTTATCGCTTTTTTGATGATCATGCAGACATTCTATGGCATGCTTTACCAGGCTGAACATACGGTGTTGCGAGAAGAGTTTGAGATACATGGTAACGACATTGCGGTTCAGCTTACGAACATTGATACGATAGTTAATGTCACTCTAAGTTCAGGAGGGAGCATCGGTGAGATACGTTATGATGTATCTTTGCCTGATAAGATTGCGGGAAGTTATTATTCGGTTGAGTTCTCAAACCAGACCAGTGAGATTGTATTCAATTCGGATGATCGGCTTGAGACTACAGCCAAGATTCCTTATGTTACACAGACAACCAATGTTTTATCAACGAAGATATACAGTGCTGCAGGTGAGCATTATTTATTATACAACCAATCGACTAATTTAATTGAAGTTTATTAAGATATTACTGGTAGGATATAGGCGACATATAAAAACCGGAAATGATACAGACGCATGAAATTGACAGGAATTATAAGATCGGAAAATGCAGTTTCAGAGGTTGTTGATTTTAGCATTATACTTGGAATAATGCTCTTAGCGGTTGCTGTGATCGGAGTTGCAGGTTTCCCGCTTGTTGAACACATGCAGGAATCAGGTCATGCAGAGAATGTCAGACAAAGTTTCATGGTTCTTACGGCGAACATAAACAAGATAGTGTTTGGTGCTGCACCTTCGCAGTCTGTTGAATTGAAGTTATATGGTGGTCTCGTTTCGGTGACTGGGGATAGTGCTATCAATGTGACTTTACAGGTATGGAATGAATCAAATTCAACTAATGATTACTATACTTTTGAGAGGCAGATGCGAACTATTCAGAATGAGTATGAAGATAGGTTTATCTGTTATGAGAATACGGGTGCATGGGCACAGTATCCATTAGGTGATGCAATTATGGTGTCTCGACCAAAGTTCGTATTGCATGATGGTGTACTCACAATCCCTGCGGTGATGATATCGGGTTCAACAGGTATATCCGGAGTGGGGCTTGTCCGTGTAACGTCTGATGGTGGCACGGCTTCGGTGTACAGCTATTATAATGTGTCGCAGGTGGATATTACAATTAAGAGCAAGTATTACAAGGCATGGGAGAGATATCTTGAGGACACGGATGATATGGGGATGCAGTCGATGAGTCTTGATTATACGAATACAACAGTGCATTTACAAAAGGTTTATTCCCCTGATAATATAGATGTACATGTCATATATTCTCCGATGAGTGTTACGGTAGACTAAGTGTATGATGTAAAAAGGAAGCATGGTGTGTAAAAAGTGAACTTAAAAATGTTTAAGTCTGAAAGTGCAGTTTCGCCTGTTATTGGAATTATACTCATGTTAGGGTTGACTATACTTTCCATCAGTACTCTCTTAATTTACAGTGTTCCTACACTTGGTGAATTGGAAGATATGGCAAAGGCACAAAAAGTTGAGCAGGCTTTTACGGTTTTTGATTCACGAACAAGTAAGGTTGCACTTGGTGAATCTCCTATCCAGACCACGTATGTTTCACTTATGGGCGGCACCATCAATGTCAATGGTGATCAGGATGCATATAATGAGAGTAAAATTGTGATTGTTACTGTTAATATCAATGCATCTGGTTACGATGATTTCATAGATGGTCAAAACAGATACAGGTGGCAGAGTTGGAAGCATTATCTGGCTGAAGACGGTTTTGATGAATTAAATTGTTCACTCGGGAGTATAGAATATAGTCTTGATGATCGTATCATAGCATACGAAGGTGGTGGCGTTTGGTCAAAATATCCGACTGGCGGTACAATTATGATATCACCTCCTGAATTCCATTACAATGGTGAAACGCTCACTCTTCCTCTTATGAAGATAAATGGAAGGTCTGGTGTGAGCGGTACTGGTGATGTGGGTGTTTCTATCAGTTCGGACAATATGCCGATTGTATTATATCCAAATACTACAATGTCAGGTGATAGGGTCAATCCACTTAAATCGGATAAGGTGATTATCTACATAAAGAGCGAATTTTATGATGCATGGGCTAATTATGCAAATAGTCAGACATATACCAGTGCAACTGTTGATGCTGCAAACAAGACTGCTATCATCGAACTGGATATAATCCCGCCAATGGGGGAATCCACATTGACAGATGCATTTAAGGTTGGGACACTAAATTCTTCAACACCTTCACCAATCTATAATTTTTCCTTTAATTTTGTTGCTGGTGGTTCTCAAGGACTTAAACCTTCAAATTATCGGATATTTGCATCGTCGGGAACCAAGACATTAACTTACACATTGCAAAAAACAGTAGGTTTGACGCTCGATGTGGAATATCAGGATTCGGCTGCCGGTTCTGAATATATAGAACGTTGGTTAAATATTGCTACAATTCCATTAACAGGAACTACTCCTTATGAAACAGCGACAATTGATTTTTTGTCTGATAATTATATTATGAAATATAGCGACGGTAATACCAATGATGTTTATGCAGAACCTGATTTCTCCTGGGGTCAGATAAGTGAATTGAGTACGTTGCCAGACCTCATAATAAATGATACTCATAATCAATCCACTTCGTTAAACAATCTTACCCAACACTACATGAAACTTCTTACGATGGACGGTTCGGTTATATTCAGTATTGATGGGGGGTCGCAGGATCCTGTAAACTATGAAGAATCAACGATCACTCTTAATTATGAAGGCATGCCCGGGGCTATCACATATTTGCATATTACAAAAAATGAACTTGATGCGGCTGTAACTGTTTGATCAGTTTGCAGCCAGCATCATGTTTTCACAGGAAAATTCTGGTTTATTCGATCTCACCGGCAACCGCAGTTGTATTTGACGTTTCTTCTATAAGGCTGGAAGCCGCCAGTGTGTAGCATATTGTGGTATATGGCAGTACTAATGCAAAAGCAAGGGGTATACCTCCTCCGATAGCATTTAGCACGACAATTATCACAAACAGGATAAGTGTATCCGTAAAATTATCTTTACCTATGTTTATGCTCTCTTTTATTGCATCTATTCCACCATAGTCTCTCAAGACAAGAAGCGGAAGCGCATATATTAACAAAATTGACAATATTATTCCAGGGATTACCAAAAATATATAACCAATCATTAACAGTATGCCGGCTGCTATTACAAATACCCAGCTTCGTATGAAGTAGTTGAATCCTTCAAATACGTCATTTATCTCTACAGTTTCACCTTTTATTCCCCTGACTGCCATGTAGGTCAAGCCATACGACAATGGGGCTATTGTGATAATGAATATCGATCCTATGACTGCTATCAAAGTGCCTATGATATAGGCTACGATATTGTTCTTGAATATGTTCCATGAATCTGTCATTATTGTTCCAATTTGCATGAAATAACACCTCATTAAATTTGAGAGTGGTCAACATATATTAAATATTGTGGAAAATTGAAATAATTAAAATTTTTATGGTTTGCATCATTAGTTAAAATCACGCACACAATAAATTATTAAAAGAATAATCCCCACTCCTCTACCCGCTTGTT
>DQIO01000203.1 GCA_020793555.1 Methanosarcinaceae archaeon
TTCAGGAATTTTGGTGATCCCATGATTGGATATTTTGCGGCATGGGTTGATAGGTATTGTGGTTGTTATAAATTTTTGTGTAGTCCCGAATGTTTTGATCTTAATTATAATACCCCGCAGCTCTGCTGCGATTGGGATGAGTTAATGCAACCTCGTTAGCTTTAGACATTAAGATACCCCACAGCTCTGCTGTGGGGAGGTTCATAAAGATGAAAACATATCGCGAGTGGGACTTGAGTGCATGAAAATTGTGGGCTAAAACGACAGTCTCGGGAAATTAAAACGAGACTGTGCGTTAAATTTGTATAAGTGAGGGTTTTTCCGACAATTTCAATCAATCACAACGCAGACGAAAGTTTAACTCTTTCCTTGCTGACCTCAATATCAAATTTCTGCTTAATATAATCCTTCGCCATACCATGTCCATGTAACAAGAGTTCAACAAGGTCTTGTGGCTCATCGATGTCGATACTCGCCAAAAATGAATCATATACATATATAGATTGTGACATATCTTTTACAATATCACAATGCGTTCTAAAACTGGAGCCATAATACTTAACATGAAAATGGGTAGGATCTTTTATATACAGGATATTCGTGCCTCCACCTCTCCCGGGTACGATTATAACATCTTTATCAGATGCTGTGATCTCCCGGATATGACGTTTAGTAACAAGCGGAAGATCTGCCATTATGATCATGACAGGCTCGCTAATTTTCGTGAGATACTGATTGAGTACTTCATTCAATCCTAATTCGCTAACAATGACATTCGTTTCAATGTCATCAGCTACGCCATAAATAGATGTTGTGAGAATGTCAATTTTATTAACATCAGCCTTAGAAAGAGTATTGAGCACATCTTTTAGCATGAGTTCAACAAATTCCTCGCGTTCGCCGAGTGTCAATACAGAAGAAAGTCTGGACTTTGCATTTTCTTTTTTGTAGGGTATTACT
Organism: Methanosarcinaceae archaeon; assembly: GCA_020793555.1. GTDB lineage: Archaea > Halobacteriota > Methanosarcinia > Methanosarcinales > Methanosarcinaceae > Methanovorans. The sequence continues at coordinate 961 of DQIO01000203.1, forward strand.
GCTCTCATATCATACACCTCGATATAAAGTGGTTCGTTGTTTTGGATCTCTGCCCGCGCCCCGAATAAGCCATTTAAATTCCTCAGGTGACATATACTCACCATGGTTTGCACCTGCTGACTTTGAGATCTTCTCTTCCATGAGGGTACCCCCAAGGTCGTTGGCACCGCAACTAAGCGCAAACTGGGCAAGTTTTTTCCCGAGTTTCACCCAGCTTGCCTGAATATTATCAACATGAGTGTTTAAGAGTATGCGTGCAATTGCATGCAGCTTAAGGTCTTCAAGTCCGGTCGTGCTGAACTTTCCCGATCTTAACAATTCTTCACCGAGCTTGTTATTATATGGCATAAACGGCAGTGGCACAAATTCCGTAAATCCGCCTGTCTGTTTCTGAATATTTCGTATCGTCATAATATGGTCGATACGCTCCTCTATTGTTTCAATGTGCCCGTACATAATCGTTGCAGTTGTGGGTATTCCAGTCTTGTGTGCAAGCGTGACAACATCCACCCATTCTGCTGTTTTGAGTTTTTTCGGGCAAATAACATTCCGCACGCGGTCAGAAAGTATCTCTGCAGCAGTGCCGGGCATTGTATCAAGACCACTTCTTTTAAGTTCAACAAGCGCATCCTTGACCGACATGTCACTCAACCGCGCTGCATGATATACCTCCATTGGAGAGAATGCATGTATGTGCATATCTGGAAATTCTGCCTTTACCGTTTCAAGTATTTCCTGATAAAAATCAAGTCCCACATCCGGAAGAAGTCCTCCCTGGATGCATACCTCCGTTGAACCGGTTTTTGCGGCACTCTTTACCTTTTCCATTATCTCGTCAAAACTAAGGCGAAATCCTCCATTGCCATTAGCCTTGAATGCACAGAAACCACAGGTTCCAACACATATATTTGTGAAATTTATGTTCCTGTTGACAATATACGTTACCGTGTTTCCAACAGCCTTTTCCCGCAACGCATTTGCAAATGAAAAAAGTTCAAGCGGTTGTGCATCAAGAAGCTGCAAAGCATCATCTTTTGTACATTCCCCAATAAGGGAACGTTGAATTATATCATCCGGGATATTTGAATTTACGAGCACCATTTAAGATCAGGTCCAGGTCCAGGTCCATTATTACTATTATGTCCACAATCAACAAAGTCTGCAATTTGAATGGTCTTTAATACAACATGTTAGTTTTAAGTCTTGCGATACCCATCTCCATCAGCTAATTTTTCGACGAGTTCTTTAACGCCGTTGCCATACCAACCTTTTTTAATATATTGTGGATAAATGGGTAATCTTTCGCGCAATTGTACGCTCTTGACCATTTTTTGTAGATTGGAAACACTTGGCCATTCCGCTTCAGGATTTATCCAATCAATTGTTGTTGGGGATATGCCCCCTAAATCTGATGCACCCGATTGTACCAGTAAATAAGGGTCAATAAGATTTGGGGCAACCTGGACTGTAACATCTTCAGGCAGTATGTCGCGTGCGAGTAAAACTGCCTGCACCATTTCCTGTTTTGCAGGAGGTTTGTGTTTACTCATAGGTGTATTGGGTTTTGGCATAAAGTTCTGGATAATAACTTCCTGTATGTGCCCATACCTTTCATGGATATTTGCAATCGATTGCAGTGAATTTATCCTGTCATCCAGAGTCTCTCCGATACCGACTAAAATCCCTGTTGTAAATGGTATCTTAAGTTTTCCAGCCGCTTTAATAGCATCAAGCCGCAAAGCAGGATCCTTTCCCACACAATCGTTATGTGCCATGTCGGGTGCATCAAGTTTTGCAGTTGTCTCAAGCATAAGCCCAAGGCTTGCGTTTAAAGGTTTCAGGATTTTAAGCCGAGAACTGTCAAGTATGCCTGCATTGGTGTGTGGAAGCAAACCGATCTTAATCGCAATCTCACACAATTCAGCCACATATTCCACTGTTGACGAATAACCAAGGTCTTGAAGCCATTCCCTGTATTCTACAACCTCTTCTGCATATTCGCCAAACGTAAAAAGGACTTCAGTACAACCTGCCCTTTTTCCATTTTCAAGAATCGGGATTATCTCTTCAATATGCATAAGGTGTGCATCTTCGTCATCCGGTTTACGCTTAAACCCGCAATATCCACATTTGTTTCTACAAATATTGGTTACCGGTACAAACACATTACGGCAATATGTAACAAAATCCGGCATCTTAACGTCCTTCATAAAATCGTTTCCATTGTGTTTACCACACCAAGCGCAATGCCTTCTACTTCTATTCCGCCTTCACCTTTTGCCCCGTCGCCTACGATGAAAAGGTTATTGATAGGGGTTGTATTCTTGACATTGACATCAAGACCTGATGCAGACCTGTTGACTGGCCATCCACCCGAATGGGACTGTATCAGCAAAACCTCATATTTCTTTCCTGCAAATATATCATTGATATCCTGCAAGCCAAGTTCGATCTCTTGTTCAAGTTCATCGAGTTTATCCCATTGTACACACTGATGAGAAACTGCAAGGTGCTTGCCAGGTGGTGCAAGATTAGGATCAATGTTCGTAACCTCGTTTATGCCATTTACCCGCTTTGCATAAGGTGTCAGCAACACACCTCCATGTCCGATCAAAGGCTCATCGGCAGCCAGACAAATCTTTATACCGGCAGATGGTCTTATTTTTTTAAGTTTTTCAAGGTATTGCCGGTATTCATCTGATGAGTCAACACCTTCGTATAATTTGTTCGTTTCAATGTGTCCGATGTCGCTAATAACAATGTCAGCAAAATGTTTATTTCCATTTACTTCAACACCAATTGCCTTATTATTTTCAACCAATATACGCAAAACTTCTTTATCTGTATGTATTGTGCCGCCGTTTGATGTGATTACATCTGCAAGTGCATCGACAACCGCTTTGCAGCCCCCAATGGGGACACCGGATCCGCTATAGCGATAGAGGTTTGAAAATATCGAAAATGCTTCTTTTGCAGAGGTGTCTGCACCTTTTAGACTCAATGACCAGCCGCAGAACGAATCTGCAAGTTTGACCAGCCATTCGTCTTTGATATATCGGGTAAACCATTCTTCGAGTGAGCCGTTTTTTGGTGGAAATGTTTTTGTTACAAGCATTAAGACTGCAATTTTTAGCCTGTTTATTGCAGAAAGCGGATCTGGAAATTTTCCAAAAGGTATGTCTGTGTATCCGTTTTTGTAATCATTGTCTTCTTTTTTTAAAGGAATACGTATTACTGCCATGGGTTTGGAGCGCACAATATTCACATTGGCACCCACACTTTCCAGCATTTGTGCCAGAGGTCCGGTAGGTCCATGAGGTATCATGTGAAGGGCACCTGTTGAAAGACTGAAACCCTTGTAATCAATATTTGTGAACCGGCCGCCAATCATTGGCAGTCGCTCAAACACTTCTACTTCATAACCTGACGTGGCAAGTTTTGCTGCGCTTAAGAGTCCACCAAGTCCGGCACCGATCACCAATGCGGTGGGTTTGGATGAATTATTCATAACGATACCTCGATGGCTTTCATTGGACAGTAGCTTACACATACTCTGCAATCAATGCAAGCATCTGTTATGTGTGCCTTTCCTTTGACCCTGATGGCATCTGTTTTACAAAACGCCACGCATTGACTGCATCCAACACAATCATTATTAATTCTCATTACATTTCACCGGAAATATTCTGAAAGTTTCAACAATTTTGATAATTTTGGTAATTTGGTTTATTAAAGGTCTCAATAATCAAAAGGATTACTGTTTCAAGGCTATTGGTGTTATTATGGCTTTAAGTATCTACTTGTCATTTTACCGGATTTGCATAATCTGTTATGCAAATGATGATTTTGTTATCAAATTATCACAACAACGAAAAATATATCATTTATTATTGCGTAAATGATAGATTGATATGGACGAGGTGAATTTTGCGATCCTTGAGCACCTGTCACAAAACAGCAGGATGCACAGTACAGAGATTGCAAATAGTTTGGGACTGGCAACATCTACAGTTCACAAAAGAATCGAAAAGATGCGAGAATCAGGCGTTATCAAAGAGTTTACGATAACGATCGATCCGGCAGTTGTAGGTCTTAATATTACAACGTATATTGGCATAAACATTGATCACAGTAAAAGAATCAATATCATTAACAAATTAAAAGGAATACAGGACATTCTTGAGATCAATGAACTTCTGGAGCCTTATGATCTTATGATAAAGGTGCGCACATTTGATATACACTCACTAAAAGAAAATGTATTGCATGTGCTTAACAATCTTGATGGGGTTATGGATTCAAGTAGTATATTGACAACTAAATGCCATAAGGAAAAGGCATGTAACATATTGAGAAAGTGATATTTAAAATATGGATTTCCTCAATATTGAGTGGGTAAATATTAGATGGGATTTACAGGGTGGGGCGAGCCACTTGTATCTTGTCAATCATGTTCATCCTGTCCATTTATTCAGGCAATACGATTCTATATTTGACGATATATCCTAAATAACTGCACTCTTCGATTCGAAATCTGGGTCGCGTTGATGAAGATATGATGGTATTTTATCCTGACTAATGATAGATCTGAACTTCGAGATAAATATTCACACATACCATAATACTATATTATGGGTGTGAGGAGCAAAATTGTGCCATCAAGTCTGCCACTTTTTTTATCACTTGACCTGCGATTCTTTCACAAAGGGATCATATTTGTCATTTAGTGGAGTTCTTCACCGGATGCCGCGTCCTTTAGATCTAACCATATTCCAAAAGCCATTTCCACAGTGGAATATACACAATTCGTTTATCATCCACTATCTCACTTAAATCCCGATCTTTTGTCACAACATAGCCTGTATCAACCTCGAATTTGTCAAGGAATTTCATCAGCCCTTTAATGTCCTTTTTTCGGATATTGTCTCGATATTTGCACTCGATCGGCATGATGATATCATTCTTCACCAGGACGCAATCTACTTCAGCCGTGCCTTTTCTCCAAAAAAACTGCGCCTGGGATGAGTTGATAACAAGATTTTCAACGATCCTGCCAAAGTCGGGATATTCGGCAAGGTGGAATAGCAGTGTCGAGTTTGTGAGATATAGCCGCTTCATCTTCTTCTCAGTTGTGAGACGGTTCTTTGAGTAATTGTAGCATTTCTGTATCAGAAAACCTCTTTCCAGATAGGAGATATATTTTGTTATGGTCTTTCTGTTTATGCTAAGGTCGCTTGCAAGGGTTTCATAATCGGTAACGATACCCGGGTTGGATGCTACGATCTTGACTAACTGCTTGAGGAGATCTTCATATTCGATCGGGAATACTTTTGGCAGGTCTTCGTATATCATTTTGCTGAATATGGATTCCAGATACATATCAATAAAAGACTCATCTGCTGTGACAAGTTCGGGAAGCTGCCTTTTGATGTAAAGGAGCATTTGCTCTTTGAGATTCTCCTTGAACATGTCAGGTCTTTTTATCAGGTCATTTTCACCTTTCAACCGTAAAAATTCGGTGAAACTCAGCACAGGAAGGTGGTAGAGGAATATCCTGCCGGCAAGGGATTCTTCTGCTTTTGTTTTCAGGAAAAGTGATGATGAACCGGAAACGAAAAATTTCATTTCGGGGTAGGTGTCATAGTAGTATTTCACCTGATCCTGCCAGCCTTTAAGTTTCTGTATCTCATCGAGAAATACATAAAGTTTGCCGGCACCGATAATATCCGTGCCGATCCGCGATTGGAATTCATTTATCACTTCTTCAAGAGACGCCACTTCATCGTCAAAGGAAAAATAGAGTATCCTATCCCTTGCGACTCCTTCTTTTATCAGGAGGTCGATAACCTGCTTTAACATCACAGTCTTACCCGTTCTGCGCAGGCCAATGATGCCTATGGTTTGCCTGGCATTAAGATGCTTGACAAGTTCATCGAACAGGTCTCTTTTTATTTCGTACCTGTAGGTGAAATCTTCTCTCCAGTGCAGGTTGTATTTTGCTACGTTTACCATATTATCCACTTATATGGATAGTTGAGTGGCCATATTATTTAATAATATGGGTATTGG
>DQIO01000202.1 GCA_020793555.1 Methanosarcinaceae archaeon
ATCATCGAAAGAGGATTTTGATAGAAATCATCGAAAGAGGATTTTGATAGAAATCATCGAAAGAGGATTTTGATAGAAATCTTCAAAAGAAATCTTCAAAAGAAATTCTCGATAGTGCATAATCTATATGGATTGTGTACTCCGAGTTGATCCAGACATTGGCAAGGTTTTTGGTGTGTGCGAAATGTTTATGTATCACTAATTGTATACAATAAAGTTATTATAAAAGCGTCAAGTATATATTATTCAGTCGCTTTTTATGGCACAAAGCAATAACATATTTACAGCTTGGTCATAAGGACCAATCTTTTTATAATTACTAACACACAATGTGAGTTCAACATGGAAAACGACGAGAACATTAATGAAGAAACCACACCAGTCACACCTAATGGTTCTGATGTAGAGGTCAATGGTGGTACTATTATTGACACCACTATAGATTCAACTGCCAAAATCGAGGTTCCCGAACTTCTTATCGACCAGATCATAGGGCAGGACCATGCTGTTGAAGTTGTCAAAAAAGCAGCAAGCCAAAGGCGACATGTCATGATGATCGGTACTCCCGGTACCGGAAAATCGTTGCTTGCAAAAGCAATGGCCGAACTTCTTCCAAAAGAGGAATTACAGGACATTTTAGCATATCCGAACATTGAAGACTCGAACAACCCAAAGATAAGGGAAGTGCCTGCCGGAAAGGGCAGGGAGATCGTTATGGCACACAAGATGGAAGCCAGAAAGAAAGCTCAGGCACGCAACATGTTGATGATGCTGTTCGTGTTCGGAATTGTCATGTATTCATTTTTTGTGGGGCAGCTACTGTGGGGCATAATCGCAGCGATCATGATACTGATGCTGACACGCCAATTCATGCCAAAAGAGGAGCTCATGATCCCGAAACTGATCGTTTCGAATTTCGAAAAGGAACATGCTCCGTACATTGATGCAACCGGCACACACGCAGGTGCGCTTCTTGGTGATGTAAGACATGACCCATTCCAGTCAGGCGGACTGGAAACACCTGCACACGACCGTGTGGAAGGCGGAGATATTCACAAAGCTCACAAGGGTGTACTGTTCATTGATGAAATGAATACCCTGCGAATAGAATCCCAGCAAAGTATGCTTACAGCATTGCAGGAAAAAGAATTTTCGATCACAGGGCAATCTGAACGCAGTTCAGGTGCGCTTGTAAAAACCGACCCTGTACCATGTGATTTTATCATGGTGTCTGCAGGTAACATTGATGCAGTTGAAAATATGCATCCCGCATTAAGATCCCGTATAAAAGGATACGGATATGAGATATACATGCAGGATACGATGGATGACACTTCCGAAAACCGTGAAAAACTTGTACGTTTCGTAGCTCAGGAAGTTGTACGTGATGGTCATATTCCACACTTTGACATGGGTGCTGTGGATGAAGTTATACGCGAAGCGAAACGCAGGGCCGGCAGAAAGGGACACCTTACATTGAAGCTCAGGGACCTTGGGGGACTTGTCAGGGTTGCGGGTGATGTTGCACGTGCCGAAGGAGCAGAGATCACAACAGCAGAACATGTACTTACCGGAAAAAAGATGGCACGTTCCATTGAGCAGCAGCTTGCTGATCAGTATCTTGAGCAGAAAAAGGATTACCAGTTATTCGGTAAGGAAGGTTCAGCGATCGGAAGAGTAAACGGACTTGCTGTAATGGGCGGAGATTCAGGAATCGTTCTTCCTATCGTAGCAGAAGTCACACCATCCTTATCTAATTCTGGTGGCAGGGTGATTGCAACCGGTATGCTCAAAGATATTGCCAAAGAGTCTGTACAAAATGTATCGGCTGTTATCAAGAAGATCACAGGAAAGGACACCATCAATCACGATATTCACATACAGTTCATTGGGACATATGAGGGTGTGGAAGGTGACAGCGCTTCGATCTCAATAGCAACTGCTGTTATATCAGCAATCGAGCAGCTTCCGATCGACCAGACTATAGCTATGACAGGTTCGCTATCAGTGAGGGGCGACGTGCTTCCAATAGGTGGGGTCACCTATAAGATAGAAGCAGCGGCATTGGCAGGGATTAAGAAGGTAATCATTCCAAAGTCAAATGAATCTGACGTGTTGATCGAAGATATGTACAAGGATATGGTCGAAATAATTCCGGTATCCACCATAACTGAAGTTATCGAGCACAGTCTCGTTGGCAGCGAAAGCGTCAAAAAAGGAATTGCCGATAAACTTAAAAAAATGACAAACTTAAAGATTAACCTTGATATTCCGGATGTTGTTCCGTTAGCAATCAAGAACATAAACAGCAGTGCAGGAACAAATAATGCATAATGTCGATTTTTTTGATTCAAGAATTATTGAGGGAACTGCTACCTCGATAATCCTTGACAATGGTAAGATCGAAGAGATATCTGTAAACTATTCCCGTGGTGTGGGTGTGCGTGCCCTTTGCGGAGGTTCATGGGGATTCACATCAGCCGATGGTGAGTTAGATCTTCAAAAAGCAATTAAAGCATCGTCAGAGCTCGCACAGGGGATGGATTCAAAGACCCCACAAGATAAAGTGGATTTGTCACCGGTTTCCACACCTGTTCTAAAGAACATACCGGTAGTCAAGCTTGACCCAAAGAACATCCCGATTAAGGAGAAGGTTCAGCTTTTGCATGATATTGGCGATCATGCAAAGATAGATGGGATTAGCAGTACAACGGCTGTGTATTCTGAATCCTCAATGAAAGTACAATACAGCAATTCGGAAAATGTTGACTGTGAATACGAATTGATGCGAACAGGTTTTGCCATCAGTGCTGTTGCGTCCCAAAACGGGGTATATCAGGCAGGCAGGGAAAGCAGGTTCGGGGTTTGTGGATATGAACTGTTCGATAAACACGATGCTTTTGCGCTTGCAAAGTCTGCCGGAAAGACGGCTGTTGAACTTCTCGGTGCAAAACAAGCAAAAGGCGGAAACATGCCTGTGATACTTGACCCTGAACTTGCAGGCGTTTTTGCACACGAGGCTGTAGGTCATGCATCGGAAGCGGATCTTGTGCTTGAAGGCAGTTCGGTTCTTGAGAACAAGATTGGCGAGCAAATAGCATCGCCTCTTGTCAGTGTTATTGATGACCCGACACTGCACGAATACGGGTATTACCCATTTGATGCAGAGGGTGTCCAGTCTACTAAAACAACGATTATCAAGGACGGCATGATGGAATCATACTTACATTCAAGGGAGACTGCCGCGCGTCTTGGCGGAATTCCTGGACATAGCAGGGCGCAGGGAAATTCAATGCCGATCGTCAGGATGAGTAATACATATATCGATAACGGCGATTCGAAATTCGAGGAGATGCTTGAGGATATCGGCAATGGTATGTACCTCATAGGTTCGCGTGGCGGACAGGTGAACACAGGCGAAGGCGTGTTCCAGTTCAATGCCGAGAAAGGATATCTTATTGAGAACGGTGAACTCACAACGTTACTTCGTGACGTGTCACTTTCAGGAAACACACTTGAGATCCTTAAAAACGTTAACATGGTTGGCAACGACCTTACTATGCATTCAGGCAGGTGTGGCAAGAATGGACAACTTGCACCTGTAACTGACGGTTCGCCTCATATATCGATCACAAAAGCCCTTGTCGGAGGTGTCTGAACATGTATGACCTGGCACAAAAAGCACTGGCATTTGCCATGAAGAACGGTGCGGATGAGGCAGAGGTTTATTATGCGAACAGCCGTTCAACGAGTGCCAATATCCGCAAAAATATGGTTGAAGGTGCAAATGAGCAGTTTTCAGAGGGTATCGGGATTCGTGCGATTATAGGTGGCGCAGTAGGTTTTGCAAGTACCAACATGCCTGATCGTCTGGAGGATGCCGTAAAGATCGCGGTCGATTCTGCACGAGTGCGGGAAAGTGATCCTGATTGGACCGGACTTGTGTCCAATGCGAAATATCCTGACGTTTCAGGGACATTTGACAAAAAGATCGTTGCGATGGAACTTTATGAATGCATTGAACTTACGTTGCAGATGATCGAAGGTGCAAGATCGGCACCTAAATCTAACATCCTGGCGACATCAGGGAGTTTTTCACGTTCATACAGTAAGCATTTGATATTGAACTCTAACGGCGTTGAGGTAGAGGAAGAAGGAACATCGACATCAGGATTCATAGATGTCATTACAACCAAAGGCGATACTGCGACAGCGTATGATTTTGAGGTGTCCCGAAATCATGACATTGATTTTCACAAAATCGGTGTAAATGCCGCTAAACTGGCACAGGGATCACAGAATGGTATTTCTATCGAGCCACATAAGACTGATGTTATCCTGCATCCATTTGCTTTTTCAGACATTATCGAGAGTGCATTCGCACCATCAATAGATGCAGATAATATGCAGAAAGGGCGGTCAAGCCTGATCGGACGGATTGGCGAGGAAATCGCAGCATCTGAACTTACCATTATTGATGATGGTTTGATGCCGGGTGGTATCGAGACAGGTATCTCGGATGATGAAGGTGTGCCTTCACAACAAACGTCTGTTATTGAGAATGGAGTTTTCAAGTCGTATCTTTTTGACAGTTATACGGCAGGCAAGGATGGGGTAAAGAGCACAGGCAATGCTGCAAGGCAGTCTTATGTTTCCACACCTTCTGTGGGACTTCGGAATTTCATTATTGAGTATCCACAGAGTGATATTATTTCTGAAACGGATAGCGGCGTGTTCGTAAACACGGTGATAGGTGCACATACCGCAAATGCAATATCAGGCGACTTTTCAGTTGAGGCACGAAATGCTTATACTATCAAGGATGGTCAGGTCGATAAACCAATCAGATCGCTGATGATTTCGGGTAATATTTTTGAGATGCTTGCAAATATTTCAGGTGCAGGAATGGATGTCAGGAAAGTCGGGGGAACTGTTACGCCATCGATCAGGGTATCTGATATGAGTGTGGTTGGGTAAGTCCTGCACGTCTTCTAGCATCAAAGGTCATCAAGGTCAAAAACAACAAATCCCTTTTCCCTTAGATGTTTTTTACCTTCGATCTTTTTTGCAGCAATTCCGAAATATTCCACCCTTATGTTGTTGTTCCAATCAACGTACCGCGATTTTTCCTTAAGGTCATCCAGAATTTTCAAGGATTTGTTAAATGAGAGTGTCTTCCACTTGCATTCTACAAAAAATATCTCTTTTGTGGTTTCATTCAGGGCAACAGCATCGATTTCAAGTTCTTTTCTTTTTCCTTTATTTCTATAAAATCCCCACCATTTACCTGTTTTCGTGGCTCTGAAAGGACACATATCCCTTAGAATTTCAGTTCTTATCAATTTTTCAAATTTTTTACCCACATAAGTGCCGAAATTTTTATTCAGACTGTCCTTGATGTTCCTAACATCACCGATCTCTATCTCTGACCTGTTAGGCTCGAAAAATAGGGAATAAAAGTCAAAGAAATTGTCATCTATCGTATAAAGAGTTTTTTTACTTTTTATCTCTGTTACAGGAATCTCTTTTTTTACAATACCAAGCCTCATAAGTGCTTTAAGGTACCTGTCCATATCAGATGCTTTCATTCCTGATTTATCTGCAATTTTGGTAACTTTTGTGCTCCCTGATGATATGGCGGACAGAATATTTTTATATACATCCGGTTCCCTGAACTCTTCTTTCAACAGGAATTCGACTTCTTCATAGAGCATTCCTTTTTTTGATAAGATTTGTTCTTCAGCGTTTTCAAGTGCAGATTTTTCCGTGTCAAATTTTTCTAGATAGAACGGAATACCTCCTAAGATAGAATAGATCTTGATGTTTTCTTCGATCGTATTTTCAGGGAAGAACTCGCTAAAATGTTTAAATTTTATAAGGTCAATTTTCATATGTCCGGTTTTCCTGCCGTAGAGAGGATTTTCATATCCCAGCAATTCTTCCATCATGCTTACGGAAGAACCGCAAATTATGAACATCATGTTTTTGTCTTTCAGAGTCTCATCAATGATTTCCTGAAATGACGACGGGATGGCGTCATCTTTTTCGACAAGATATGGAAATTCATCAAAAACAATCACAACCTTTTCTTTTGCCTTTTGCACTATATATGAAAATATCTCCCCGAGATTATCCGTAGCAATTTCCGGTTCAGAAAAAAATCTTGCGACCTGCTTTTTGAATTTTGAAATATTTGTGTTTGTTCCAGCCATGTTGCACAAAAAGTACATGTGTGGCTTGTCCTGAATAAATTTTTTTATCAATTCTGTTTTCCCAATCCGTCGCCTGCCGTAAATAACAATGAACTCAAAGCTAGGTTTGTTATATCGTTCCTCTAAAAATTCAAGTTCTTCTTTCCGGTCAATAAACAGGAACATAATCCTAATGTTTATGTTCCTAATAAATAAACATTTCGTTTTCAACACAACTCCCAAAAACGATCTGACCTCGAACAATCACAACACCCATCAATCCAGTGACTTTTTATATATTCTGGATGAAATTATTCATGGTAAAGAAAATTAATCGCGGAGGGCACAATGCGGTGTTGTTTATTGAGGTGTACTATCTATTCCCACGATTCCCGTTCGTGTATCACATAATCCATTGCATCAACATTATCCCAAATTTCTTTATGCAATCATTTTAGTTTCGCACTATATTTTTATGGTTTTTTAATCAGAACAAGTTTATCGTTTTCAACATCCATAAGCAGTTCATCATTTTTGGCAAACTTCATCTTTTCAATCAAAATTTAAGGGATGGTAATATTACATCCTGCACCTATCTTGACAGTGACACTCATTTCGATTACCTCAATAATAACTAGTGTCGAGTCAAACATACAATGTCGCGGGATGGAAGGGGTTAAGACAAATACAAAAAATGAAGCGAGCGCGCAAGAACGCGGCACGTTCCTATACCATAAACGCAAAATACAAAATGGTTTTTAAGCGTCGTCATATTTGCAGATATGAGAATTGCATTGTTGGATTTGGGGTTATAGGTTTGG
>DQIO01000201.1 GCA_020793555.1 Methanosarcinaceae archaeon
CGACCGTTCGAATGAGCACAGCCAAGAGTTATAGGAGTATTCGGGAACAATTCTGATGCATAGCAAAAAACCTCTGCGAAATCACGTGGGTCGGGTTTGACCGATGACATCGGAGTCCCTGCAAGCGGCATGAGTCCGGTTATCACGACTGTGGCCGGATTGATCTTGCGGATGAGTTCAAGTGCCCGAAGTTCCCCTCGCATGTTGCCAAAATCAAGACCCACAGATGCATGTAAGGTATAACAGCCATTGCAGTTTATGGAACACACGTATTGCAGGTCAAATATTCACAGAGGGGCTAACTGATGATTTTGGAACTGTGCCACGCACTACATTAAAAATCGGACACAAATCGACTAAAAGTCGTGCACTTTTAAAGGCTATGGCATGCGTTTTTGAACGCCGGTAAATACGTGCATTATCGATAAATTCCCAAGCCAATCTTGACGCTATGGCAAAATACGCAGTCACTGCTTATCTTATAGATATTAGGCAACATTTTCATGGAATATACAGTTTTCAAATTATACATTATGATTGATCTGACTGATATGAAGGATTTTTTTGGTCAATGGTATGGGAATCCGCCGCCTGCGGCGGTTGCATTGTTTTTAGTTTCAGATAGAACAATCTCATTTAAGCGCTATCTTACCACGGCTATACAAATAAAAGTTCCATTCATAACTCTAAATTGATTCAGATTTTTCAAGTAACGTCAGCGAGCGGATCCACTCACCTTTGGGTTCGCGCGACGTACCGACAACCAGACGTTTAATATCCCCTACCTGCTCAACCACACCCTGCGCCTCAATAATCTCACCGACAAGCGCCTGACCTGCGTATGTGTGGGTGTATGAAAGCACATGATCGATTTCTTCATGGTCAACCTTATATATCGAAGGACTGTCAAAAGCAAAATCCGCATTCGTGACTGTGGCTTCGATCTTCATTGTACCAACATCCTTGCCATGTTTCATTGGCTCTTTAATCTGATCCCAGTCGCGTACGAACAACAGATCAAAATATGTACCATCCACCATTCCACGATTGCCTTTTCGTTTCTCATGCAGTATGAATTCATCAAAAGATATCTCAGGTATCCGTTTTTTATAGATACGCTGCCACATCGCATCATCAATGTCCTCAATGCTGCCTGCCTTTGAATTTATCTTTGCAGCCGCAATGGCATCACGTGCCGTGAACCAGTCATTGCCATACACAACAAAATCAATGTCAGATGTCTCATTTTGCAATCCTGGTAGTAAAGACCCTGTAACACCCATCCGGGAAAGTTGGATGCCTGCATCCTTCAGTACCCCAACAATTGCGGCAACCCTGTAGTTATTCTCAACAAGTTGCGAGATACAATCGGTTGGATGCAACAAATGTTTGACCTCATTTTCAGGAACCACATGAACATCCTCAACCCACTCGGGTCGATTTTTCCGCATGAAGTCAAAAGCCACATCGAAATCATATTTCTTATAGCGAACACCATCAAGTTCCCGCTCACCATTCTCATGCGGGACATACCGAAATGTTGATCGTATGCCGTCAGGGTGAAAATAATCTGCAACTGCAAATATCCAATCATCCTTTGTAATAATAAAATCCCTAAGCCTTGTTTTAATCATGATACTCAATCCAATGTCTATTAAGCATTCTTCTGTTTTTATCGTAGTATATATTTATAAATATATAGTTCGAGTCAATCCAAGCGTCAGCGAGGTTTTTCTCGTAGTATATGTTTTATAAACATATAGTGCAAGTTAATCCGAGCATAGCGAGGATTTTCTTGGTCTGTTGCTAATTATTTGGTCAACTATGTGGTTACGGTACATCCTGACTCTTCCACAATAACGGTATGTTCGAACTGGGATACGATCCCACCCGATGTTTCATGGAGCACAGGATATGCAATTATGTCACCTTTGACCACATAATCCTCAATCTTAACACCATCCCTGTCTTTGACCCAACGACATGCGAACGGGAGATACCCATACTGCTGATAAAGGTCATCAAGCAAACCATTGCTGTGCGTATTGAATTTATTATTATGCTTATCGCGTATATGCTTATCGAATCGTTTATTCAGGCCAAGGCTAAATATATGCGCATCCCCATTTCCAGTAGTACCTTTTCCATACGTCGCAAAAGGCTCGATCGCGATCACATCCCCTGCGTGTAGCGTGTTCCCATAAGATGCCGCATAATTTGGTATATTCAAATCACCATGAAGGCTATATTGCCCGAGGCTGTGTCCTGTAAGGTCATATATTGGTGTGAAACCTTTCTTGTTTATTGTATCCTCAATGATTTTCCCCAATTCATTGGTGTTTACTCCTGCACAGGTTATGGATATCGCATTCTCAAGTGCTTTTTTTGATGCATCGATCAAGTCTGCGTGATCCATAGTTGATATCTCAACTGTTGCTGCCGTGTCTGCTATATACCCATCGATATGCACCCCGATGTCAATCTTAACCACGTCGCCTTTTTGCAATAGAAGCGAATCATTGGCAGGTGGCGTATAATGGGATGCGATCTCGTTTATCGAAATGTTGCATGGGAACGCTATTTTCCCACCAAGTTCAATAATACGTGCTTCTGCTGCCATGGCAAGTTCCAATATAGACGTACCCTCATTACGTGAAGCATGTCCTGTCGTTTCCTGTAAAACTCTTGATGCGATCTGCCCCGCATCAGTATAGCATTGTAGTATATCGGCATCCATCTATTTCAACCCGTGCCTGAAAATGTGTAATCTTTATTATGTTGAAAACGGTAGGTAATTATAAAACATTACCCAAATACTCCTGTAAAACCAAAAGACCACCGAGGAAAGATTTTGCCCCTAATACCAATCGAAGAATGGATAATAAAGCTCCGCCGCGTGTTCCACAGCGAGCCTGAAATAAGTTTTAAAGAATACAAGACTCAGGAACGGATCATCAAAGTATTGCAGGACTTAGGAATTGAACCGCAAAAAATCGCAGACACCGGTGTTGTCGCAACAATACAAGGAAATGGGACCGGACCATGTATCGCACTTCGGACAGATGTCGATGCCCTTGAGATACTTGAAGTGCCCACCGCGCGAAATAAGGATTACATCTCCCGTAACATCGGTTTCATGCATGCATGCGGACATGATGGCCATATTGCCATGGTTTTGGGTGCAGCGCGCCTTTTACAGGAGAGCAGACACACCTTTGCAGGAAGTGTCAGGTTGATATTCCAACCTGCAGAAGAGCAGCCGCCCGGGGGCGCGATAAAGGTTATCGAAGAAGGCGGGCTTAACAGCGTGGATGCGATTGTTGGGATGCACATCTTTAGTGCTGTGGATGTTGGTAAGATCGCATTTCGGGAAGGGAGTTTCATGGCAAGTTCGAACATGTTCACCATCAAGATCATCGGTAAAGGCGGGCACCATTCGAATCCCGAGGACTGTATCGACCCCATACTCATTGCGGCAGACTTTATAAGCGCAATTAACAAAAATATTAAGAGCAGGGTAGACCCTTCGAAATACGTGCTTGGCATCGGTAAGATCGAAGGCGGCGCACAATTCAACAGGACACCGGATGAAGTAAACATAATCGGGAGTTACCGCACGTTCGATCACAACGATACCAAAACCATTGATGATATGATAACGCAGACACTTGATCGCCTTATGGGATCATACACACCCAACGATCGCAACAGTGCACCTGCATATGATCTTGACATACTGCACGGCTATCCTGTACTTGTGAATGGTGTCCCATTTACAAAAGCGGTATACACACTGCTAAATGAAAAGTATCAGGATGTTGATGGTAACGCTAAACCCATCTTTGGAGCAGAGGATTTTGCATTTTATCTGCAAAAAGTGCCCGGCGTCTATCTTACACTTGGAACTAAAAATCCTGATAAAGATATTGTTGAAGGGAACCATTCAAGCAGATTCGACATTGACGAGGATATACTGATCACTGGCACAGAAATTTTGATGTCGATCGCATTGGACTTTCTGGAATATCCAGACAATTACGGGGTTCTTATGCAATGATCATAAAGATATTTTCCACATCCCTGACCGGCGAGGTCAAGGACTTTGTTCTTGGCGTGCTCAAAGAGCAGGGGTTTGAATTCGATTTGAACAAGGATTTTGATCTTGGCAACATTGATAAATATTATCTACAATCCGGCGGTGTTTTTTATGTGGGGGTTGTGGATGGTGCGATAATTGGTACGAGTGCTGTTCGAAGGATAGATGACGAACAATGCGAGATCAAACGCATCTATGTCAGGAAAGATTTCAGGGGTAGGGGGTTTGGCAGGGAATTATTCCTGAAGAGTTTGGAATTTGCCAGCCATAATTTTTCGGTAGCCTTGCTCAAAACGGATGCTAAATTGACAGATGCGATTGGGTTGTATCTTAAAAATGGATTTTCGGTTGTGAAGGAAGAGGATGGTGTGGTTTATTTTAGTCAAAATATGACGTAGTATATTCCCCATCATTCCATATTTGTAATTTTATTCGTAGTCATCTTTTTCCTCCCGAATGCGCCGTACCTCTTTGTCAAAATCTGAAATGTAATTTGTATCCTGAATTTTCTTGAATGTTTCGTATTCTTTGCTTGCCAGAACCAAAGCAACTTCATGACTGATTTGTCCGGCATTAGTGAGTATTTCATATTCACTGAACTTCAGGAAGGCGTTTAGTTTTTCAGTCCAATTTTTCATGTACATTGGCTTATTACGAACCGCCTGTAATTCCGCATAATCAAGATACATGGTGACTATACGGTTCAAATGATCAAGTTCTGTTTTATCCAGGTAGTTTTTTGCTATGGCAACGTCACCTGGCATGATTTTACCGTCAGGTCCTTTTCGCCATGATGTCAATCCCATATTTTGCTTATCACTCTTGGCTCGTTCGGCTACGATTTCTGCGGCGGTCTGTCCGGTAATGGCAAAATGCAGTTTGTTATGCACCGTTGCAAAGAACTGTTTTGTATCCTCTGCTTTTGGTGAATAGTCAATGGAAGTGGCGTAAATATCAGTAATTTTCTGATATAACATCCGCTCACTTGAACGGATGTCACGGATTTCTTCGAGTAAGTCATCAAAATAGCGTGTACTGAAACGGGAACCATATTTGAAACGGTCGCTGTCCATTGTAAAGCCTTTATGGATGTATTGCTGAAGAATTGAAATTGCCCATTGCCGGAACTGTATGCCGCGTTTTGAGTTAACCCTGTATCCCACCGCGATAATTGCTTCAAGCGAATAAAACTTTGTTTGATATTTCTTGCCATCTTCAGCAGTATGTGCAAAATATGCACATACTGAATCTTCCTGTAATTCGTTATCAGAAAATATGTTTTTCAGGTGTTTGGTAACAACACTACGGTCTACATCGAACAGTTCCGCAATCCGCTTCTGGGGGAGCCAGATGTTTTCATTAGCGTACAGCACCTCAATGTTGATTTTTCCATTAGGGGCTTGATAGACGGTAATTTGATTATCTGGTAATTTTTTATTTGCAGGCATTACTTTTTTCCTTCGCTGTTATCTTCCAATTTTTTAATCATTTTGTCAAAATCGGATTCGAATAACCTGTCTTGTACAATGCGGTACTTCTCAAATTCACTTTCAGCGAATGCTTTTGCTATCTCTTGTGTTACTTTACCGGGATTATCTAATAATTCTCTATTATTGAATTTTAAAAACACATTCATCTTTTTAGACCAATCTTCCATTGTCATCGGAATATTTTGTTCTGCCTGATCTTCTGCATAATCAAGGTACATTGTAGTAATACGATTTAATGCTTTAATCTCTTTTTCTGAGAGATAATTTTTGGCAATGGATACATCTGGTTTTATGATTTTTCCATGAGGCGCATTTTTCCATGTAGTTAATCCCATGTATTCTTTATCACTGTTCGCCCGCTCAATTATCAATTCAGCGGCAGTGTTCCCATGAGTGGCAAAATGTAATTTATTCTGTACTGTCGCGAAGAATGTTTTTGTAATTTCACTCTCAACATTATAATCAACAGCAGTGGCATATATGTCTGTTATTTTCTGATAGAAGCGACGCTCACTTGCCCGGATTTCCCGGATTTCAGCGAGCAAATGGTCGAAATAGTCCTTATTGAAGAAAGAACCGTTTTTTAACCGTTCATTATCAAGCACAAAACCTCGAATAGTAAAATCTCGCAAGATATTAATTGCCCATTGACGGAATTGGGTTGCACGTTCTGAATTGACCCGAAATCCAACGGCAATAATGGCATCGAGATTGTAGAATTTCGAAGTATATTCTTTTCCATCTTCGGCAGTATGTCGGAAATCCCGACATACTGAAATCTCTTTTAATTCGCCTGTTTCGAAGATGTTTTGTAAATGCTCTGTTATAGTGCTGCGACCTTTTTCAAACAAAACGCTCATCAGCTTTTGAGTAAGCCATACCGTTTCATCTTCAATGCGAACCCCGATAGTATTTTTATCGTTCTGTTTTGTAAAAATCAGAAATTCCACAGTGCTGTTTCGAATTTGAAGTTTTTTATTTGTAGTCATCCTTACCCTCCCGAATGCGCCACACCTCTTTGTCAAAATCCGAAATGTAATCCTCATCCTGTGTTACCCGATATTCGTCATATTCCTGCTCGGCTTTTAGCTTCGCTTCCAGTGCACTGACTTTACCTTTATCAGGTAGTATCGGGTAGCTGGATAATTCCAGGAAACTATGGAGAAATTGCCCCCAGTCATCCATTTTCATCAAAATCTGCCGCTGTGCCCTGTTTTCCGCCAGATCGAGATATGCGGAAATTATTTGATTCAATTCCTTGATGTGAGTTTTGCCCAGATAATTTTTGGCAATGGAAACATCGGACTTCATTATTTTCCCATCCGGCGCCTGTTTCCAGTTTGTCAAACCCATATGGATCTTTGTTGCATCTGCCGAATCATAAATAATCTCTGCCGCCGTTTTTCCTGTAATCGCCCAGTGGA
>DQIO01000200.1 GCA_020793555.1 Methanosarcinaceae archaeon
CTCATATACCTGCGGAAAGTGCGCTATCGGAAGCGCATCCCGCATTCCATCATTGTCAATAAGATATTTACTAACGATTTCGCTTTTTCACGACAGTATATTATGGAAAATGCCGCCCAACGGCGGTCACATTGGTTTCGATTCGGATAGATTTAAATTTTACACTAAAAATATCAGCTATACAAATACCAAATTTGTATGAGTTCCAGAGGCTGTCCAACAATTTAAAATCAGAAAATAAGGAGATGAATTAAGGCTTTAAATCGAAAAATAAGCAAGAAATTTATTACTTATAGTAATTGTTGAACAGCCTCTCCAATATCTAAAAATTGAATTCAATCTAAAATTAAAACTGCTATGTTAAAACTAATATACAGCAAGCTCATTCAGAACATCTGTTTTAGACAGGACTCCTTTTGGCACACCGTTAATCGTAACGATAATACGTCCTATGTTGTGCTTGTTGAATTCTTTTACTACTTCATACAAAGGAGAATCGCCATCTACGGCAATGATATCTTTTGTCATTATATCTCTCACTTTAAGTGTAATCTTGCCATTTGCAAGAGCCTCCCCTATATCTGTAAATGTCACAACCCCAACAATGTTGCCCTTTTCTACAACAGGTGCCCCGTGTATATTATTTCTCACAAGAACTCTTGCAGCTTCCTGAATGTTCGCACTGATATTAACAACAGTAGCAACTTTTTTGATATAGTTTTTTACCGATTTTTTGGGTAATGAAACCATCTCTGTGATCTCAAAAAGAAGTGAGTTTTGACTATCATCGCGACCAATGACATCTCCGCGAACGATCAAATGATTTACAGGAGTCGGACCTATCTGGACTGAATCTCCCTGAACAAAATCCCTGATATTGCCAATTATCCTTACCGTGCTATTACACAAGTCTGGATGTCTCATAGTTGTAAAAATGATCTCTGCTGCAGTTGCATCCTTGACAAGTTCATTGTTCTTGTAAATAGGAACAACAGCCTCATTTTCCATTTCAGTGATATTCAATGCATCATATGCTCCGCCTGTTGCTTTATATCCACCTTTTGGACCGGGCACGCCCTCAACCAGACCAAGTACTTTTAAAGATTGCATTTGATTACGAACTGTGCCAGGATTGCGTTTTATAAGCTGTGCAATTTCTTCACCTTTAATTGCACGATCTTTTTGCCTTTGAAGATTGATAAGTGCAATAAGAATATCTTTCTGAATAGGAGTGAGTTCCATTTATGTACACCAGTTTTTCTGTGAATTATATGTACTCAAAGATAGTATATATACATATTCCAGCATTTAACATAGATGATGATTATAGAATTAATTTATTCTAAATGTACATAACATCTATAGGGAACAGAGATATATACCTTCCACGAGTTTGAGCCAGATTAACAAGGTAAATAAAAATGATATTTGAGAAGATCCACACAGTTCCCACATCGGATGAAATGATAGATAAAGCATTCCGACGGGCAGCCAGAGCAAAGGCTGGCAAGCAGATCACTGGCAGAGTCAGTGGTCGAAAAGCAGAAGAGTCAATGCTGCTTACAGCTGCAAACGTTCTATCCGATAATCTGGCAAACGTTGTCAGGCGTTTCCCAAACTTTGACGACCTGCCTAGATTTTATTATGAACTCACAGACATACTTGTTGGTGTTGACGACCTGAGGATGTCCCTTGGTTCTGTTGACTGGGCAAGCGGTATGATCCATGACATCGCAAGAGAATATGTTGGAAAGATGAGAAAAAGCCGTGATGCTATCGGTATTCGAAAAGAAGCATTCGGAAGAATGGCTTCAATCATAAAATCAATTAACAAAAATCTTGTAATGTTAAACGATGCAAGAAATGTCTTACGAAAACTGCCATCGGTCCATGACGAACCCACTGTTGTAGTCGCAGGATACCCGAATGTTGGAAAATCCAGTTTTGTTTCTGCAATAACAGGTGCAAATCCAGAGGTTGCATCCTATCCATTCACAACAAAAGGAGTAACGATAGGTCATTTTTTCAGGGACAACGACAGGTATCAGGTCCTTGACACCCCGGGTCTGCTTGACAGGCCAATGGCAGACAGGAATGATATCGAACTGCAGGCGATCACTGCACTAAAATATCTGGATGCTGTTGTACTTTTCATTCTTGATGCAAGCGAGACATGCGGTTATGAAATATCTGATCAAAAACGCATGCTTGATGAAGTAAAGGAACAATTCGACCTGCCGATCATTGTTGTTGCAAACAAAGCCGACCTGCCCGAATTCAAAGAAACTGATTTTGTTGACATGAAAATGTCAACCTCAACAGGCGAGGGTATTGACCCGGTGGTCAATAAGCTGCTTGACATGATCGATGAAAAGAAGAAATTACAGCCGGACGAGGAAAGTCCTGAGCCTGATTTTATTTGAGCCTGCCTGCCTGCCTACCTACTCTCTTCATAAAACACGTTCCATTATGCTAAGTGCCCTCTCGATATCAGCCATCGATGCCGCATACGATATACGTATATAACCGTCACCCAGATCCCCAAATGCAATACCAGGAACAACAACGACACCGTTTAAAATGAACTTTGTCGCCACCTCTGCCGAATCAGAAACTTCAGGGAAAGCATAAAATGCGCCTTTTGGGAGAGCACATTTCAAACCCATCCCATTCAAACCATCAACCAGAACATCGCGCCGTTTTTTGAATTCATCACGCATGCCAATTACCGGCTCCATCGGTCCTGTTATAGCTGCAAGTGCCGCTTTTTGTGCAATTGAATTTGCACACGCCTGAACATACTGGTGCACTTTTAACATCTGTTCTGTATACTCACTTTTTGCAGCAACATAGCCAAGTCGCCATCCTGTCATCGAATATGTCTTTGAGGTGGCATTCACCGTAATAACATTATCCGAATATATGGCAGGGCTTACGTGCTCGCCTTCATAAATGAAATGTTCATACACCTCATCCGAAATTATCGTGATATTGTGGTCATCCGCAATATCCGCGAATGCTTTCATGTCGTTCTTGGTTTGTACCGCACCCGTAGGATTAGAAGGTGAGTTAACAATAAGCGCCTTGGTCTTTGGAGTTATCCGCTCCATCACATTCTCCGGACGCATTGTGAGATCCGTACCAAGAGGTACTCCGATAACACGGCCGCCCATCATCTCAGTCAAAGCATTGTAGGACACGAAACCCGGGTTTGCGATAAGCACCTCATCGCCAGGATTGACAAGTGCAGCGATTGCGATCTCAAGTGCCTCGGATGCACCTGATGTAACTATTATCTCATCAGGTGATACATCAAAATTATTTTCCTTCTTGAACTTATGGCTTAATGCCTCACGAAGTTCCACAATCCCTGAACCGAATGTATATCCTGTGAATCCTTCATTTATGGCATCAATGGCTGCCTGTCTTATGTGAGACGGTGTATCAAAATCAGGCTGACCTAGTCCGAGATTAATGGCATCCGAACCTGCAGCTTCGAATATTTTACGAATACCGGATATGTCTATATCCAAAACCCTTTGTGCAAACTTCGTATCAGCCATGATGTTCCCTTTTCCCTTATTCCAAAGTTGTGTGCCTTGATTTCAAATCATCCTCGGATGCGCCTGTGATAGATATTAATTCAGCAATAATAGCATCCAAAAATACAAGTGTGGTAATTTCAAATGATGTCCCGAGCGGTGTTAAGTGTGAATATTCACCGCGCATGTGCCTTTCAAGATATCCTCCGGCATCTTCCTTTGTCCTGCCAGGGATCAAAGCAACGGTATCTGCCAACTTCCCAAGCGTTGAATCTTTGTTGGACGTAACAGATATTAGTGTCGCCCCGATCTCCTTTGCGATCCTTCCAAGGTTTGACATTGAGCGCGTCTCACCTGAACCCGATATTGCAACCACAACATCATTATCCTTAACAGCCGGTGTAGTGGATTCTCCCACCACATAAACGCTAAATCCAAGATGCATAAGCCTCATCGCAAATGCCTTTGCAACCAGGCCGGAGCGTCCGGCACCCATTACAAAAATACAATTTGCGTTCAATATGTCAGCAAGCATCTTCTTGATGTCATCCACTTCAAGTTCATTGGCTACGCCATGGATGTGTTTTGATATAAGTTCCATTGATGACAATAGATTCGTACAGTCGGTTTTGGGTAATTCTCTCATAGCAGTTTGCCTCTTTAATAAGTTGAATTTGAATTTTATTAGAACGTTTTTGATTGCTATAATCTTAGAAATTATATGCAAAAATAGATATCGGTCTTGGATAAAAAGTTGCTTATCTTTATCTTCATCTTTATGGCGATTACCAATCCATAAGTTTATTATTCAACGTTAATTTTTTTCAATGATTACACTATATTTTATAGTATCCATCCCCAATTTTAGAATTGTAGGAAAAGTGCCACTTTTTCTATGAATATACATCAAGAATGAATTCTAAGATTGGAAACATACATAAATAGTAAAAGTATAAAAAATATTGATATTCATGTGACACAGTGCTGTATTGCTTTACTGGCAGTTGCTATGGCAAGGTTACAAAATCGAATGATAGAGAATCTTGATTTAAGTCGCGTATCTGATTTAAGCGGTTGTTGAAATGAAAAATACCAATGGATTTGGGAAGGGGTGGTAACCGCCCAGAGTCTTAAAGACGCTAACAGGAATACTTTTATTACCTGTAATGCATATGTAGGGTGGCGGGCTAGTCCGGGTAGTTCGGCGTTACCTGTTACCCGATATCGCCGATATGCGGGGGACGAAGCCAATAGAAGATGTCCAGATCATTTTCAAACCTGTGATCTCAACGTAGAAGCTCCGTCCTGTTTGGATGGTGTTGATATGAATGCTTGCTGGAGAGCTTGTTTTCATATCTTAACTGCGGAAACCGGTCGAGGCCCGGAAGGGAGCAGACTTACCGTGGATAACTATCGCTTATAGGGTTGCGGGGTGGAGGCGAGGTCGCAGACCACTTGGAGATGGGACGGGCAACGACTTGCGGTGTGCCTGCCACTTGAATTCAGTAAGTATTCCAAAGAAAGCATTAAATATGTAGATTACATTGAGAGGTCCACTTTAACACATCTGTCTGACGAGATAGCCAAGCGGTATGGCGCAGGATTGCTAATCCTGTGGTGCTTTGCGCCTCGGGGGTTCGAATCCCCCTCTCGTCGCTCTATTTCTATATTCTATAGAGGATTTCGATAGAGGATTTCAATCGAAAACCTCGATATAAAACCTCGATATAAAACCTTGATAAGAAATCCATAGTTATTGCTAATGATTCTATTACCAATAAAAATGACAGTGTCTGGCAAACACCAGATTTATATCTATTAAAAAAAGTGATGTGATTATGTCAAGTGATATGAAAACAATCCCACTGTTAGACAACCGATCTGAGGATGATTCAAGTTGCAGCACCGAATGCACCACATGTAGTTCAACAGGTTGTGCCGGAGGACTTGGGATCAAAGCCGGATCCGAGAAAGATGTTGTTTACAGGAACATATTTATCTTTATGGTCGCTGGTATTGTGATGATCGTTTCATCATTTTTGATTATGAAAATACTGACTGCTGTTTTTGAATAATTGAAATTGTCATTGAACAGGATTGTTAGCTTCCACTTTACTTTTACTATTTTCATACGGATACCGCATCTGCTTATTGCACCGCAGACATGTTACCGTAATATATCTTCCCCGCAATCTTACTCTTGCACTGCTCCCCGGTACAAGATACGAACGACAGTGCTTGCACATCCTGCGTTTCAGGGTTTTTGGAAACCGAATCCTAAATCGCATCCCTATTCGTCTGGCAAGAAGCACATACCTGTCACTTCTTTTTGGATTTTGTTCAAACTCTTGATCCGCAAGGTCGAAAAGACGATCTATACGCTGCACTGCAAGATCCCTGATAAGGGATTTCTGTTTTTTTCTTCGGCGTGCCATTGTGATCTATCCACATATTATCGTTTTTTATTTGACATCGCTAAAGAATAACAACCTCTATATCCGGATTTTTATCCTGCACAAGCTTTTTGAACAATTCTGCATCAGCAGGAGTAGCATCGGAATAATTGTAATGCATCGGGATTACAATATCCGGAGCAATCGCCAGCGTAGCCTCTGCTGCTTCGGGCACATCCATCGTGTATGTGCCACCAATCGGCAGCAATGCGACATCCACTAATATATCATTCATCTGCGGTATAAAATCAGTATCACCTGCGTGGTATATTCTAAAACCGCCAATATCAATAATGTATCCCACACCAAAACCTTGTGGGTGATACTCCTTATTTATGTTATACGCCGGAACAACTTCAATCCCTATCCCTTTGATCGCAAGGTCACCTGTCAACCCATCCCATTCACTGATGCGTCTTGCATCACCCCTGAACTCCAGTGTGCAATTTTGTGGTATGAGGGTAGTTGATTCACTATTCCGAACTTTCCTTATTGATTCAGGGTCACAGTGGTCATGATGCTCATGTGTAATCAGAATAATATCTGCCTGATCTTCATAATCCACCTTATCCGGAAGTACGTATGGATCAATGTAGATAATCTTTTTCTCACTCCTTATTATGAAACTTGCATGTCCAAGCCAGTCTATTGTAATATTTCCAATTGTTATACTGCTCATTATAATTTCCCCAGAATATCTGAAACTTGTTCTAAATCTGAAACTTTGCCCCCAGAACATCCGCTGGAAAAGATAATGAATACAATAGATATTAAAACTGCCGTATGATTTCTATAAATATGTCATCGGTTAAGCTCACCATTCACTCGTAAAACGACACTGGTTGAAATTAGGATCTAACACTTGACTCGAATAGATATCTATAATCGTATCGAGTGACAATTCGATTCCACAATATTATAGTATCAATTTAAGTTGATCACTAGTATCATGTCAACTTTCAAGTGTCGGATTATGAAGGGCATAGGGCACAATTATAAAATCAAA
>DQIO01000199.1 GCA_020793555.1 Methanosarcinaceae archaeon
ATGGAACATATTCTAAAGATATATTATCTAAAAAAACAGTATTGGCAGTCATGTTTTGATGTAAAAGTTATATGTTTCTTGGTGGAACATAAACGGCTGACGAAAATTGGTGTTGCAAGGGAAAGTTTAGTTGGATGAGTATTTGAATGAAGAAACTCATAAAATAGGGCATGTAAACAATATCGTCCATTATAAATACTAATGTTTCCATAAGATATTTATAAAATTGGGCATGATAACACGTTTTCAAAATACCTGTCAAATGTACTATTCTTCAGAATGGTGTGAAGGCAATCACCGACTGCACAGATAACTAAAATGGTTAATAATTGGAGATAACTAGATGCTTAAATCACTGGAAATCAAGAACTTCAGAGTCTTGGAGGACTTTCGTGTATCCAACCTTGGAAGAGTCAACTTAATAGTCGGCAAAAACAACTCTGGAAAGAGTTCTGTGTTGGAAGCATTGCGTATCTATGCCGGAAATGCTCAGCGCGAATTGCTTGAACAAATTGCCTCCGATCATGATGAGAACTATAACATAGGAAAAAATGAACCGATTGAATCCGATATGCATTTTCCCTTCGAGGACTTCTTTGCCGGAAGGCACTTTCCACAAAATGAAGAACTTGCGATCAGTATTGGTGAGATAGTTCCGAGCGATGATGTGCTGCAAATAAAGCATGGATTTCTCATAGAGGAAGAATATTCTATAAAGGACGAACTGGGGAATATTATAGAAAGAAGAAATCGTCTTACTCAGATTTCAAAACCTTCGCACGAGGAGTTATCATCAGAGGCGATAAGTCAAGCGCTTTTTGTTACAAGGGGAAATCATTCACTTCATTCAATCCAGCTAGATAAACGCAGAAATTCTTTTTTCAGAAATTCACCTATGAAGATTTTTGGAACATTACCTTGTAGTGTGATTCCTACCCCGTTTATTCCAGTTGATGTGCTGTCTAATGAATGGGAAAAGGTTTCCCTCACTGATCATGAAGAGGTTATTAGGCAGGCTTTGCAGATTATTGAACCGAAGTTTGAGAACTTGAAATTTGTCAGTAAAGATGTTATTTTGCCCAAGAGTCCTCGTCGTTTTGCGGAGGTAAAAATGTCTGATTCACCACATTTGGTCCCCCTTAATAGTTTGGGGGATGGCATGTTGCGGGTGTTGCAGATATTACTGAAAGTAAATCCGGCAAAAGGTGGGTTCTTACTAATCGATGAGTTTGAAAACGGACTTCATTTCAGTGTTCAGGAAAAGGTGTGGGCAATGTTGTTTGAGTTGGCAGAAAAACTGGACATTCAAATATTCGCTACCACCCATAGTTGGGACTGCATCGAGAGTTTCACCAATGCGGCCAGAGATAACAAAGATGTCGAAGGGGTTTTGTTCCGTGTTGGTCGAAGTGCCAAGAAAAGCAATCGAGGTCAAGTAATTGCGACTGTCTTTGATGAGGATGCACTTTACAACATTACTCAAGCTGATGTGGAAGTGCGGTGATGGCAAAATCCAACCGCATCCTACTGGTCGAAGGTGAAACCGACCGAAGTTTCTTTGAAGGTGTTTGCACAAATTTAGGATTGCATACCAATGTGAGAGTTGCACTTCCTAAAGATATTGGTGGGTCCCATAATACCAGAGAGGGTGTGTTTAATATTCTCCCAATTTGGCTAAATCAACTGGCTGATGCAACGGTTACACGCCTTGCTGTCATTGTAGATGCCGACAGTGTTGTCAATGGTGGTGGATGCCAACGCGCAATTGACAGGATTACAAAGATCGTGGAACAGTATGACTTTACTTTGATGGCCAATCATTCGGTTGCAGGAGTTCTTTTTGAGAACGACTACGGCTTGGCAGATTTTGGACTATGGGTGATGCCAAACAACGATGGTGAAGGTATGCTGGAAGATTGGATTAAAAGTTGTGTTCATTCGAATGAACATGAACTTTTCACACATGCTGAGGAAGTGGTGGGTGAATTGTCGCCGCAAAAGTTTAAACCTATTCATCGTAGCAAGGCAGAGGTTGCCACTTGGCTGGCTTGGCAGAAAACACCAGGGCATTGGCATCATGTTGTCGAAGAGCAATTGATTGATACAAACAGTGAATTGTTTAAAGAATTAAGCGATTGGTTGAATCATATTTACGGCTCAGAAGGCGAATAAATGGTGTAGTTTTTATTAGTGAATATAATGAAATGGAAAAACTCCGTGTCCTCTATGTCCGTTCAATAAACAAAAACTGCAGATATTCGCCTTTTAATCTTGCTCATAAAAACACAAAAAATGATACTGATTAGATAACCAAAAATAAAAAATGGAACACTTTGCCCCACCAAATCTACTCTTCTGCCCCTTTCCATTTCTTCGCACTCTTCTTAGCCGCTTTCGCTGCTGCCTGATCTGCGAACACATTCAGAAGGTTCATCAATTTCTCATACTGAGCAGTCTCTATATGTGAGTGCCTGATAGGCTTCTTATGATCCTTGGTCGCCTTTTTCAAACTACTGTACAGGTCCTTTGACCGCGCCGTCAGTATCTCATCAGTCGTACCCTCGATCAGCATCACGCCACTGGCCCCGTGCTCATACGCATGGTTCACGATATCCGCATCCAGCATATGAATGGACGGAACCTGAATGAACCTGATAAGCGGCGAGTACATTGTCCTGTTCATTCCAGCAATATCAGCAGCCGCATACGCAGCCGGATCGATATAAACGATCACACCCATGCCGGCATCAAGTATCCCTTTAGCCTGTGTCTTCAACTGCCCGCGCGTGTAATTTGCGATCTCGATAGCCTTTTACGTACACTCTGCCGCACATATAATCCTGAACATCAGCAAGTATCACGCCGTTCATTCCTGAAACATCATCCACAATGCTTTCAACATCAATTACGTCTGAGATGTTGCCGCAGCACCTGCAAATATAAAATCTGTCTTTGAAACACCTGTTTTTTCACTCATGTCTTCACACCCTCATTAATTTTCTGCGAGTTCCCTGAGTTTAGCGAGAAACTCATCGTTCTTTATGACATTCAAGTCAATTCCAAGTCCTTCCAGTGAAAAACCAAATGCAAGCCCGAGGAGTTGTGTATAATGGAGTACCGGAATATTATACTCCAAACCAAACTTTTCCTTGACCTCAACCTGTCCGCCGTCAAGTTGCAAATGGCAGAACGGGCACGCATTTACGATACAGTCTACATCAGCATCAGAAATTCGCGAGAATTTATGATTCACCATTTCAAGTGATTTATCAAGGAGTGCTGACCGCACACCGCCACCTGCACCGCAACAGGCCATCTTGTCCGGGTAATCCACACTTTCGGCACCCGTGGCTTCGACAAGTTCATCAAAGAACGTGGGTTTTTCCACACTTCCAAGTTGCCGCTCTTTTGAGGGTTTAACGAGGTGGCATCCGTAATGCAACGCAACCCTGAGGTTGAGTGGATTTGTCACCATCTCTTTGATCTTTTCAGGTCCGAACTCATCATAGAGTAACTCCACGATATGCCTGACATCCGCACTTCCCTTGTACTTCTTGCCGATCTTCTCAAGATGGGCATTCGTACTCTTTTTCAGTGCTGCGTTCTCTTTGAGTTCATTATTTGCATCTATGAGTGAACCATAGCAACCGTTGCATATTGTAAGTACATCACGCTCAAGTTCTTCTGACAACACAATGTTGCGGCTTGCAAGTGCGAGCCATGTCGATTTATCAAACGACCTAAACACACCGGGCGCGGGACAGCATGAAGCACCAGGTAGGTCTGAACAGTCGATACCCAATTTTTCAAGACACAAATATGTAGCCTTTTCAATACCTGGGTAACGATTAGGGATAATGCAGCCTAGGAAAAGTGATAAATTTTTCATAATAATATCTCCTGAGTCCTCTACTCCTGTTTTTCAACTACAAGTTTGTCAAATCCGCACGATTCTAAGAGTTTCTTAACATCCGCCAGAGCCTCCGGATACTTGTGAACCGTTTCTGGAAGTTCCTCCAGGCCGAGATTCTTCCGTTTTTCCTTTGTAGCATCATTGATCGGCACTGCGTGACCATATTTGAGCACGAACTCGCTGACTTTCCTGTGCGCAGGCAGCATGATACCTTCATGTACGGCAATTGTACGGATCATCAATATCGCATCAACGATCTTGATTCCGCGTGGGCACCTCTCCTGACAATTGTAGCAGGTAGAGCACATCCAGAGATCATCGTCGTGTAGCATATCCTTGTTCTTACGTGCTTTTCTTACAATTCTTCTTGTATTCAGGCTCGTATATCGTCCGGAGGGACAACTTCCGCTGCAACTTCCGCATTGCATGCAGGTGAGTACATCAAGACCTGCATCCTGCAAAGTTTTCAACACATCAGGTTCACTCATAGTTATTCACCTTAAAACAGTAATACAATTTGAAAGTAAAACATATAACACTTGCCTAACCTGTTATAATAGGCTGTCCCAAAAACAATTTCTACTAAACCCAGTCAACTTTTTGTAACTTTCTGCCACAGAAAGCAAAGAGACTGTAGCAACTGCCACTCTGTGGTCATCTGCAGTTTAAATTATACTTGCGAAGTGGCATCCATTATGCAATTACGCCACATTTTACCCAAATTCGGCAATCAGTTACCTTTATGCAACTATATATAACCAACGGTCAGTTTTATATTGTTGTAGTTCTATTGTACCACCTCGATGAAAGAGTTTGAATCGAATTCGGCAAATGTAAGGATTCCTGAAAGGCACAGTATGGCAAGTGTCAAATTGTACTTTTGGATCGGGATAATATCTGCTATTCTTCTTCGTACAATACTCATTGCAGACCATTACAACAGTCAGATATCAGATCTCATGTGGTACATGGGTGTGATTGGATACCTGATTTTTTTCGCTCATCGGTACGATATTGCAAAACACAGATATGGTGTTATCAAAAATTTGGGTCTGCTTGAGAAGATAGAAATGCGACAATCTCTCACTGAGGAAGATTTTGATGGGCTCGATTATATTATGTGGAGTCTTTCAGTATCAAAAGAGCGTTTGAATTATCTTGCGATATTCGTACTTTCAATTGTCGCTATCCTGCTATCTTTAATGCTGGATCTTAGAATTGTAATTGTGGAGGTGTGATGAGAGCTATTCAAACAATAAAGACTTAGACTAAATACACAAAGTGGCAAACTAATTATGAACCTGAAATAATGGATTCTATATCAAAAACAACTTAAATAATGATGCATATTCCAGAGAAGGTGAAGACATGCAAAAGCGAGAGGACATTCACAAAGTACTAATTATAGGGTCCGGTCCGATACTCATCGGCCAGGCCGCAGAATTCGACTATTCCGGCACACAGGCCTGCAAGGCTCTGCGCCAGCTTGGTTATGAGATCGTGCTCGTAAATTCAAACCCTGCAACCATCATGACCGATCCGGGCATGGCAGATACCACTTATATCGAGCCTCTAAATATTGAAACATTAGAAAAGATCATCGAAAAGGAGCGTCCTGACGCATTGCTGCCAAACCTTGGCGGTCAGAAAGCCCTTAACCTATCCTTTGAACTTGATGAACAAGGGATATTGGAAAAATACGGCGTTGAGATCATCGGCGTACAGGTCGATGCGATCAAAAGAGGCGAGGATC
The DNA here is from genome assembly GCA_020793555.1 of Methanosarcinaceae archaeon. Taxonomy (GTDB): domain Archaea; phylum Halobacteriota; class Methanosarcinia; order Methanosarcinales; family Methanosarcinaceae; genus Methanovorans. Next base: position 5,667 of record DQIO01000199.1, read on the forward strand.
GTACTATTTTTAAAGAGACTATGGACAGTGTCGGTGTTGAGACTGCCCTCAGTGATGCAACCTTCAGTGTTGAGGGAGCAGAAAGAATCGCAAAGGAGATTGGCTACCCTGTGGTTATCCGACCCGCATATACTATGGGCGGTACAGGCGGCGGATTCGCCTATAATGTTGATGAACTCCGTTCCATTGCCGCGCGGGGTATCGCTGCCAGTCACATTGGCCAGATACTTGTGGAAGAATCCGTGCTCGGCTGGGAGGAACTCGAACTTGAGGTCGTGCGGGATGCAAACGGTAACAAGATCACGGTCTGTTTCATTGAGAATATCGATGCCATGGGCGTCCACACAGGGGACAGTTTCTGTTCCGCTCCAATGCTCACGATCGATCAGGCACTTCAGGATCGCCTTCAGGATTATTCCTATCGTATAGTTGATGCAATTGGTGTGACCGGTGGTACTAATGTGCAATTCGCACATGATCCAGAGACAGGACGTGTGGTTGTAATTGAGATCAATCCCCGTACTTCACGCTCATCGGCACTCGCTTCAAAAGCAACAGGATTCCCGATTGCACTTGTGTCTGCAAAACTCGCAGGCGGCTTGCTGCTTGAAGACATCCCATATTGGCGAGACGGTACACTTGAAAAATACACGCCATCAGGCGACTATGTTGTCATAAAATTTGCGCGCTGGGCATTTGAGAAATTCCCGGGTGCGATAGACCAACTTGGCACACAGATGCGCGCTGTCGGGGAGGCAATGAGCATAGGCAAGAATTACAAGGAAGCATTCCTAAAAGCCATCCGTTCACTGGAAACAGGCCGTTACGGGCTTGGATTTGTAAAGAACTTCAACGAACTTCCACTTGATGAATTGCGAAAACTTCTGGTGGAACCTTCATCCATGCGTCAGTTCATCATATATGAAGCCATGCGAAAAGGCATGCCAATAGATGAATTGTTTGAGATGACCCATATCAAACACTGGTTCCTGCAGCAGATGAAGGAACTGGTGGAACTGGAAGAGGAAGTGCTCAAACACAAAGGCGGCAAGGTCCCTGACGATCTGCTCATCCAGGCAAAGAAGGATGGATTTTCAGACAAGTATCTGGGTCAGATCCTTGATATGCCGGAAAAGACGATACGAGAGCAGCGCCTGTCCCTTGGATTGAAACAGGCGTGGAACATTGTACCGGTCAGTGGTACAGAGGATGCAGCCTACTATTATTCTACCTACAATGCAGATGATGAGGTGCCTGTATCTAACAATAAGAAGATAATGATCATCGGCGGCGGACCGAACAGGATCGGACAGGGTATTGAGTT
>DQIO01000198.1 GCA_020793555.1 Methanosarcinaceae archaeon
GCGGGCCCGTTTTTTAACTTTTTAACTTTTATCATGCATTCATACATCAAAGAGGAAAACATCTCAAACTGCATAAATATTTATGATAAATTGTAAATAATATTTGTAGGGCGGAGGTTAATATGGCAAAGTCAAGCTACGCACGTGAACAAATGTATTGCACACTGCGTTGTTTGGATTCGAAAGAAAACCCTGACTATCAATAAGTAAATTCTTGTGTTTGTTACAATTTACTTCACCTGTATTTTGTCATTCAGTAAATGACAAAATAGTTATCAATAAGAGAATTCATTATAGTCACATGCAGAAAATTCTGATTACCGGTGGTCTGGGTCAAGTTGGAAGTTATCTTGTCGATAAACTATGCAACACGGCAGAAGTTACTGTTTTAGATAATTACTCTTCCACAACAAGAGAATCTGTGCCTGATGGTGTCACTATTGTAAATGATGACATCTTAAACAAGCGCGCGCGTGAACTGGTCACACAAAATGACGTCGTAATTCATACAGCGGCACAGATAAGTGTATTCCGTTCAATGGATGATCCACTTTTTGACCTGAATAACAACGTGTTCGGCACATTGAATCTATTGGAAGCCGCACGCAGTAGTAATGTTAACCTTAACAAATTCATATATTTCAGCTCAGCAGCAGTCTATGGCAACCCTGAATACTTGCCGATAGACGAAGCACACCCCCAAAACCCCTTGTCACCATATGGTGCAAGCAAACTCAGCGGCGAGAAATACTGCACAATGTATCACAAAGCCTTTGGAGTGCCCACTGTATGCATCCGTCCGTTTAACATCTACAGTCCGCGGCAAGATCCTTCAAATCCATATTCAGGTGTCATCTCAAAATTCATTGAGCGGGTGAAGAATAACCAATCCCCAATAATCTTTGGCGACGGTACAAACACACGGGATTTTGTATCAGTTCATGACATTATTGACATGGTATTGTTGGCAATTGATAACAAAAAAGCCGAAGGTGAGGTATTTAATGTTGGCACAGGTGTGACAACAACGATCACTGAACTTGCACAGAATATCATTGACATCTACGGTGCAGATCTTGACATTGAATTTGCAGAAAGAATGCCTGGCGACATAAAGCATAGCAGTTCAGACATTTCAAAAGCAAGATTAATTGGATTTAAGCCAAAAATCAAGTTGCGTGATGGATTAGGGGAATTCCTAAACACGCAAATCTCGATTTGATGGGAACATATTTAAGGGTTTTAATCATTTCCCAGATTGAGGTTATTGTCAATTCATGCAAATTACAAAATTTCGTATCTTTGCAGCACTTAGTGTTACATATGCAGCACTGATCTATTATCTTTCCTCACTTTCAAGTATCAATATTCCAATAAGGAATTATGTTGACTTTCCATTGGCACATCAGTTAAAAGACTTTCTTGAACAGAATGGATTATCATTCGTGGTCGATTTTATGTTCTATTGTTATTACAACATAGACAAAGTACAACATATTGTCCTGTATTTTGGCTTTGGTGTTTTGCTATATCTAACTTTCTTTAATTCAGAAAAATACAGCTTCAAAAAATATGCAGCTATTTTTGCAATTGTTGTAGGAATACTTTATGGTATAACTGATGAATATCATCAATCGTTTGTTCCAGGCAGGGTTTCAAGTACTGCAGATATATTTGCGAATGGTATCGGGTTAACAATTGCCCAGGTCTTGATCCTTATTCTAATAGTCATGAAACTGATCAGTAAAAAACGTAAATCGTCAACCCCAACTGACAACAAGGGCTGACGACAAAATATCAGGACATTTTTTGTAATTCGATTTCCGGTTAGTGTAGTAAATCATTTCAGATGGTGATTATTCTTATCGCCACGACCTATTCCTTTATACACAAAACCCTCGTCGATATAATCATCAGCTTCAATCACATTCCGACCATCAACTATCACCGGATATTCCTGAGCCATCAATTTTTTCAGGAAAGCAGGTTTAAGTTTGAAGTACTCACTGTGTCCTGTTAATATTGCCACTACATCAGCGCCATCCACAACACCGGACAGGTCATGTGAAATATCTACGTCAGGATATTCCAGCACGTGAGGGTCATGTACGTCTACTGCACACCCGGAATTAAGTAACAGATCCCTGTACGGTTCTGAAGGCGGATTCCTGGCATCATCGGAATCATTTAAGAATGCCCAACCCAGTATGGCAACCTTTGAATCTTCCGGCTTTTTACCTGCTCTGTTTAGAGCGTCAATTGTCATGTTATGCATGTGAACAGGCATGAAATCGTTCACCTTTCGTGCCAGTACAAAGATTGAATCCAATCCGGCAGGGTAATCAAGTTCATGATCAGATATTTTCACGCCTCGCTCAAGATGATATGTATCCTTTGTCAGGCAATGTCCGCCAACGCCAGCACCCGGGTACAGCACAGCTCTGGTAATACCTTCACCTTTCAGGCTGTCCACGCCGTTTCTCACATCATATACATTGATACCCATAGCCTCGCAGTATAATGCAAGCTGGTTTATGGCTGCGATTTGCAGATCCCGGAAAGTATTCTCAGTAGTTTTGGTCACCTCTGCGGCTGTTGCGCTCATTGGAATTGCTTTACCAGTGGTTAGTACCGGATTGTAAAGTTCCACGGCTCGCTGTGTACTCACATCGTCAATACCGCCAATGATGCGGTCATGTTCCTGGATATTCCTAAGCAGCCGTCCAACCATCACACGCTCGGGAGCATGAGCCAATGCAAAATCCTTGCCTGCGGCCAGACCGGATGCTTCTTCAAGTATCTCCTTTGCAAGTCCGATGGTTGTTCCGGGTGTTATGGTGGATTCCAGTACAACCAGTGTACCTTCTGTGAGGTATCTGCCGACTTGTTTAACCCCTTCGATCAAAGCACCAAAATCAGGTTTAAGGCTCACAGTATCCTCAAAAGGTGTCTGGATCGCAAGAGTTACGGCATCAACTTCGGATATTTTGGAAAAATCAGAAGTACACTTGAACTTGTCTGCCTTAACAACTTTGCTTATAAGTTCTTCGAGCCCTGGTTCTTCACCTTTCAATGGACTTTCTCCACGGTTCAGCATATCGATCTTAAAACCCGAAGATGCAGAATCCCGCTGGAAACCCCATACCTTATCAAAAACATCCAAATCTGCGAACAGTACTGCTGCGGGAATGCCTACATATCCCATTCCGATAACGCCTATATTTTTGATCGGTCCTTTTTCATCAAGTATTTTTTTTAGATAATCGCTCATATTGATCACAATCCACACATATTAAAGTTTAATAGCTTTAGCTTTCTCATAAGATTCAATCGCCGCCATTGCGACTTTAAGGGCATGTATTCCATCTTCGCCGGAGGGGCTTGGTTCATTTCCGTTTGATACAGCATTAACAAAATGCATAAGTTCTCTTTTCAGGGGTTCGTCCATTTCAACTTTGGCTTTCCTGATCCATTCCCCATCATGCAATTCAAGGGTCTGGTCAATATAGTCAAGATATGCTACACCATCCACTCCTATAACGGTCAGTTTTCTCACTTTATGGGGTGTGAGCCAGTTTGTTTCCACAATCCCTGAGAATTCATGATCAAAGCGCAAAATGATCGCGGCATGATCTTCAAAAGAATGGATGTCAGCACCGGCAATAGAATAAACTTCATTTACTTTTTTGCCATACAAATAGGATATTACATCAATATCATGCACTCCAATATCCAGTATTACACCGACGTCACGAATTCTTGGATTATAGGGTCCTACCCTTTGTGCTGAGATGGATACGATCTTGCCCAATAATCCTGAATCGATGACCTCTTTCAACTTTGTAACTGCCGGATTGAATCTCTCGATATGTCCGACCATCAATTTGACACCAGCGTCCTTAGCAGCCTTTGTTAACTTTTCAGCATTCTTTACTGTATCTGCTATTGGTTTTTCCACAAGCAGATTTGCACCTGATTTTATTACATCCAATCCGATCGGCATGTGGAGGGTAGTTGGTACAACAAGACTAATTACGTCAAGATTTTGTTCAAGCAGTTCATTATAATCGGTAAATCCTCTTGTTTTGTACTGCTGTGCCAATTCGTTAACCCGACTTTCTGAAACGTCGGATATGGCAACAAGTTCAACATTTTCCATCTCACTGTATATCCTTACGTGATGCTGCCCCATAGCACCAACACCAATAACTCCTGCTCTAATCAATCTTCTCAACTCCGTTTTTCACGTTTTCAATAATCTCATTCAAGTCATTATTTGAAACACCTGGGTGAACCGGAAGGGAAAGAGATTCCATTGCGGCTTTTTCGCATTCCGGTAACTTGTCATCATAACCCAGTTCTTTGTATATTGGCTGTTTGTGTATCGGGATTGGATAATACGTTCCTGTGCCGATGCCACTATCATTTAATATTGTTGCCAGTTCATCGCGTTTTTCTACTCTTATTGTATACTGGTGGAAAACATGTTCACAATCATTTCGGATTACAGGAATAGTAATTCCATCAATATCCCGAAGTCCATCAGACAATACCTTTGCATTTTTCTGACGCTTAGATGTAAAATCATTAAGTTTGTCAAGTTGTACAAGTCCGATTGCAGCGGAAATGTCGGTCATGCGCAGATTGTAACCCACCATTTCGTGCAGGTATCGCTGCTTTGACCCATGTGACCGCACCATTTTTGCACGATCTGCAACTGCTTTGTCATTGGTTGTGATCATGCCGCCTTCACTGGTTGTCATGTTTTTAGTGGGGTAGAAACTAAACCCTCCTGTTCCAAATGATCCAACCTTTTTACCGCCATAACTTGCTCCATGCGCCTGGCATGCATCCTCGATCACAACGAGATTGCGGTCCTCTGCGATTTCCATTATTGCCTTCATTTCTGCAGGATGCCCGTATAAGTGCACAGGCATCAATGCTTTTGTTTTTGATGTTATCTTGTTCAAGATATCGTTTGAGTCAATATTGAATGTATCTGCTTCAATATCAGCAAATACTGGCTTTGCACCAGTGAACAATATTGAATTTGCGGTTGCAATGAAACTAAAAGATGTTGTGATTACTTCATCACCAGCACCGATTCTATGTGCAAGTAGTGCTGCGTGAAGTGCAGCAGTTCCTGAATTTACAGCCACGGCATGTTCAACACCGATATAATTTGCAAAAGCCGCTTCGAATTTTGCAACTTGCGCGCCTTCGGCAATCATGCCGGAGCGTAATACATTGGACACTGCATCTATTTCCATCTCGTCAAGTAATGGTTTTGCAATTGGTATCATTATTCACCCTATTTTATTATTTATAATTGAATTATATACTATTTAAGTGTTTTAAATCTTCCGACAGATCTTCAATTTTAGCAGGAAATCCTATTGCAAGTTTCCATGGTGGAACATTGTGGGTTACGAGTGCTCCTGCTGCGACCATTGCGCCTTCCCCGATCTCAACCCCCGGAAGTATTGTGGCGTTTGCACCAACAGATGTGCCTTTGCGCAGAATTGGTCCCATTGGGTTGTACTCTTTGCGTATGGGATATTTGTCATTAGCTAATACTGCGCAGGGTCCTATGAACACATTGTCTTCAATTGTGACATCTGTTGGGATGTACACGTTACCCTGGATGCTGACATTGTTTCCAATCGTTACATTTCCGTCTATAATTACATTAGAACCAACAAGAACATTGTTTCCAATAGTTGTTTTTTCACGTATCAGGGCATTGTGTCCGGTCTTGAAATTGTCACCGGTTTTTACGTTACTGAATATTGTGGTGCCCGGTCGAATAATTGAGTCAGGTCCGATATCGCATCCGGGAAAATCGTAGTCTTCAACATCCTTTTTTTGTTTCACAATATCCATTAGTATTGGGTGTTCCGGATATCCTATGATCGCATTTTCCTGAATTATTGTGCGATTACCAATTGTAGATGAGCCGTATATTTTTACGGATTCGTGAATTACGACGTTGCTTTTTTCCATAATTCTCAGTTCCTTCTCAATTTTTTATGTTTATGGACTCTAAAAATGGTAGATTGGTTATATTCAATTGTGGTTATAATAACATTTGTTTCAATGCAAATCTATTGGTACTATTTATGGTGCTTGTTGATACATTTTGCATATCTTGATTTGCGATTCCCACACTTATATAAATCCAGCCATATAATATAATATCAACCATGCCTCCCAAAAAAGAAAAAACAAGAATAAATCTTTACGGTATCAAAGGTAAGCACAATGTTCATTCATGGAACGGACTTGCAATTCATTTCAAGAACAGCAGTAAAGTTCAAAGATGTGAGCGGTATGACGCCTGCACATCGAACAAGAGATCATCTGCATGCATTTACTCCATCAAACGATTCGATGCCGTCTATATGATCGAATCCGAATTCAACGTAACAACGAGTATAGCTGAAAAGCTGGTCACGACCCTATTTGACATGGGACTGGCTCAGTCACTGCGCTGCTACTGTGAAGCTGGTGAAGGTGGTTTTGATGAAGGGACGCGCATGATCGTCTTTGATGAAGACTGGTGATGGGGTGGATACTTAGACCGTTAATGAAATTCGGTGTATCGTAACTAAAACTTATATTAAAAAGTGAAGGTAACTATTCAGCCATCCTTAAGACTCGTGTCACGTCAACAATATAATGTCGCTAGACTAGAAGGGGGCGAGTAGATGCAAAAAACAGCGCGACCACACGCGCGCAGCGCGGCACATTCCAACACCATTAACATGAAATATAAAATTGTTTTCAAGCAGTATCGTATTTGCCATAGCGTCAAGTTAGGCTTAGATGGTTTTTAGTTTTCGCGATCATATGTCACTTTTTTTCTTTTTGGGAGTAGTGTATACGCACTACGTTGAAAATTTGGCACATATCTACCAAAATATATATTATTTTAAAGGCTATGGCATGCGTTTTTGAACATTGATAATGACGTGCATTAT
>DQIO01000197.1 GCA_020793555.1 Methanosarcinaceae archaeon
ACAAGAAAAGCACACTTGAAAATCTCAACCGCTCATTTTTTTATTGCAGAGACAAATTCCTCGATCTTTGACTTTGCATCCTTTGTCTCTTCAACAATGGTACCTGTCACGATCATGTCAGCACCTGCCATGGCACTAGCCTTAGCTGTTGCAGCATCTCGAATGCCGCCTCCGATAATTAGCATGTTGTCAACAAGTGCGTGTTTGACCATACCGATCATCTTTGGATTGATTGGTTTGTCTGCACCCGAACCTGCTTCAAGATACGTGTAATGCATACCCATGTATTTACCGGCAAGAGCATAAGCTGTGGCAATTTCAGGCTTTTTCTGTGGGATTAGCTTTGCGTCGCCTACCCATCCGACAGTTCCGCCCGGCTCGACAATAAGGTACGCCATTGATATGGTCTCAAGCCCGTATTTATAGACAAGTGGTGCCCCCATCGCCTGATTGGTGGTAATATAATTCACATCGCGTGAATTTAACAGGCTCATGAAAAAAATGGCATCGGCATGCACACTTACACCGCTTGCATTGCCGGGAAAAAGTATTGTAGGCTTATCAGTCTGCTCTTTAATCTTAAGCAAAGTCTGATCTAACAATACACCACCAGCCCCTGTCGAGCCCCCGACAATAATAGCATCCGTGCCCCCCTCTGATACTGCGAGAGCAATCTCGCCAGCCTCATCCGGGGACTGTGATGCCGGATCAAGAAGAGTCAAGTGAACTGTACCTTCACGTTTTACAATATCATTCAGGTACTCTTCCACTTGCATGAATTAGATCAGCCGCCTCTTACTTCCTTAGATTTTGTGCGTAAGTTCTTGTAACCGCATTTTCTGCAACGTGTTGCTCTAACAGCATTTCGTGCATTGCATCTCATACATATCTTTTTATTAAGAATTCTGTTCTCTGCTTCTGGAAATCTTGCCATGTTCTCACCTGATAACAATGATATTATTATGATATAATCTATTAAATAAAGTACTATTGGCTCGCTACATACATTTCAAAACATATAACGGTTTTGGAACTACACAAAGGCCGTTGGCGGCAAAAAAACTAAATACTGTAAACAGTTATAAATATTATATATCATCTATTATAATGTAATCATCGATTCGATAAAATTACAGATGAGGGAAACAACAATGAAACTAATTAAGAATATCGCTATTTTAGTAATGGTTGCGATTCTGTCATTATCGGTTGCAACCAATGCTCTTGCAGAGGAAGAAACAGTGCTCATATCGGAAGATTCCCAGCCCGATTTTGAGGGCTGTGAAGGTTGTCATCCAGAAATTGCTGCGAACTTTGCCACATCGCTTCATTACAACGCCTATGGAATGAAGGGCGAGTATGAACGAGGGGCTGCAGGACACTATGGGATTGATATGGACATATTCTACGAAGAAGCTAACTGCTCCAGTTGCCATGCCACCACCTGCACAAAGTGCCATCAGGGATATATAGCTGTGATGGGACATGGCGATGAGACTGTCGGAATAACCATGGATACGTGTGACCCATGTCATTTAAAAAAGCAAACCTCGACTTTTATAGGAGATATGCCAATGCACAGTGCCGAGGGACCTCATGCTGACATCCACTATGAGAAAGGACTCACCTGCATGGACTGTCATTCTGTAGAAGAGATCCATGGTGATGGTAACATCTATGATCACCAGATGCAAGCGGTAACGACAGCGTGCGAGGATTGTCATATAAGTCCTGGAAAAGTGGTCAAGGATATGAATGTTACACAATACTCACTGGAGATATCCGCACATGAAATCCACGACGGAACACTCGATTGTGCAGCATGTCATGCCGGATGGTTCACAACATGCGTGAACTGTCATCTGGATACCAGAAAAGCCGCCGGCGGCATAGTAACAGATGAGTTTTATCTTGCTGTAGCAAGCGATGGTCTGATAAAGCCATTCCTCAAGATGTCTACCAGTTATGGTAATGAAACCCACACAGGATATGGAGAGTGGATGCCTCATACGATAACTGCTGATGCAAAGGACTGTGCATTCTGTCATGAGAACAGGGAAGTGCTCTGTGAAGGATGCGAAGGTCAGATGATGGGAGACGGTGGTTCATTCATACCACAGGATACGATAGACCGGATAATCGGTGCACACATCACAACCACGCCAGAAGACACTGAACCAACAGCTACTGAACCAACGACCACAGAAGGAACGCCCGGTTTTGGGTTCTTAGTTGCCTTTGTAGGACTGCTATCGGCAGTAATGTTGTTCAAGCGACACTGATAACCGAACAATTGTGAAAAGGATGTGTGCCTGCACACATCTTTATTTTATTTTTTTTTATGTTGCTTGCGCAATTTATTTATCTTATGGTATGACCCAAAACCTGCCTGAGAACATCTTAAACCTGATCATAAAGGCTTTGAGACTCAGGAAACACACAGACTGGAAAATTTGACGAATTGTAATTGCATAACTTAACGGCTTTGTGTAAAAAATCGAATTATAATCCCAACATCCTTTTTTACACATGAGCGACTTTCTAAACAAAGCCAGAACTAAACAAAACTGCGTGCAATCGCAAAATCACAAACTTACCAAAAACATGATATATTTAAAAATATGATTGTTAGCATTAAGTGATGGCAATTATTTTATACTACAAAAAATATGAGCAAATTATGCAGGCGATTTAATGAAAATCAACACGAAAGAAGAAGCACTCAAATCGATTGAAGAGCACAATGTGAAATTTATCCGACTTCAATTCACAGATATACAGGGTGTTGTGAAAGATGTTGAGATTCCAGTAACACAGATCGAAAAAGCACTGGACAGTGGCATATCATTTGATGGTTCATCCGTAGAAGGTTTTGTCAGGATTGACGAATCTGACATGGTATTAAAGCCCGACGTTTCATCATTCGCGATCTTACCGTGGAACAAAGAAAAGGGAGTAGTAGCCCGAGTTATATGTGATGTCTATACCCCTGATGGCAAACCGTTTGTAGGTGATCCTCGATACGTGCTTAAAAAAGTCATAAAGCAAGCACAAGAGATGGGTTATTCACTCAATGTAGGACCTGAACTGGAATTCTTTTTATTCGAAATCGACAACGGTAAAGCAACCACAATTCCACACGATTTTGGAAGGTATTTTGAGTTCGCACCTGCAGACCTTGCAGAAGATATCAGGCGTGATATCGTGCTTACGCTTACCAGCCTAGGGTTTGATATTGAAGCATCGCACCATGAAGTTGCATTCGGACAACATGAGATCGACTTTAAGTATGGCGATGCCCTTGCAACAGCAGATAATGTAATGACTTTCAGGTACGTAACCCGAACTATTGCAAAACTCAATGGTCTTCATGCTACATTTATGCCAAAACCAATATTCGGAGAGAACGGATCCGGCATGCATGTTAACCTGTCACTATCAAATATAGATACAAGCGATAATGTATTTTATGATCCTGAGGGTGTCATGCAAATAAGTGATACTACACGGTATTTCATCGGCGGAATACTCAAGCATATCAAATCAATAACTGCGATATCCAACCCTCTTGTAAATTCATACAAGCGGCTTGTACCAGGTTATGAGGCACCGGTCAATATTGCATGGTCAGGAGCAAACAGGAGTTCTTTGATACGCATACCTGCAGCCCGTGGAAATAGCACCCGCGTAGAACTTAGAAACCCTGACCCGTCATGTAACCCATATCTTACATTTGCAGCAATTCTTGCAGCAGGAATCGACGGTATCAAGAACAAGATCGACCCCGGAAATCCTGTTGATGTGAATATATTTGAGTTAAATGCTGCAGAGCGAGATGATATGAGAATTGGCAGTCTTCCAAACACTTTGAAAGATGCTACCTATTACCTTTCTAAAAATGAAATGCTAAAAGAAGCTCTTGGCTCTCATGTGCATGATAATATCATACGACTTGCAAAAGCCGAGTGGGATGCATACAGAGTCCAGGTGCATGATTGGGAAATACAAAGGTATTTGAACACGATTTAGACACTGTCCAAACGTGTCTGGATCGAATATTGGAATCGCATTACAAAAATCAATGAACAGGATTGACATGATATAGTAGGCTCAAAACCAATGTTATGCAAATTCAAATAGACACCCACTGACAAAGCTCATCATATATCTTTTCAACCTCAAGCCGCAACTCTTCCTGCGACACACCATGCATTTGCGCAAGATACATTGCACCACCGGCACCTACGCCTTCTTTTACGTCCCCTGCTTCGTATCTTTGAAGGCCGGGTCTATGTGATGCGCCAAAACCCGGGTCTGCCGCATATACTGACACTCCAAGTTCATCGACCAATTCACCAAAGTTTGCACTTGCATCATCAACAACATATTTTGTTGTAGCAATCGAAATGTTATCTGTATTGATACCAAGATGTTTGATAACAGCAAAAACAGCTGCCATCTGGGTTCCACCCGCAAGCACGACCTCTGTATCCTCGACCCCAAATACAATTCCTGCAACCGCCGCCATCATTGGATCACCAAGACATGTAATCGCATGCAACGGATCGTCACGAAGACTTCCAAATTGAACCCCGGATGCATCCATCCCATCTTTGACAATCTTTCTTTTTAGATCAAGTGGATTGGAACACGAACTGCTACTGACATTTCCATCATATCCAAGAGCATTTAACACACCCATAGCAGTTGTTGTGCCGCCAGGTATGCTCTCTCCAATGACAAGATGGTTAGTCCGATGCCTTATATCGCTGCCAAGTTTTTGCGCGCGTTCAAATATACCTTCCACGTCATAAACTGCGACAGGTTTTCGAATGTCATATCCGGGCTTTGCCATAAGATCGACAAAATCAATGTTGGGAACCACTTTTAACCCTGCATTTACAAATATGTGCGGGATACCTGTAAGATTTAGGACTGCACGTGAGATTATTGCCGGTGTTGGTGTGTTATATGGCGGTGTGATCGGCAGAACCGGTACACTGACAATGTTTCCGATCTCAACAATTTCCGCATCACCTGCCGGTGTATAATCCGTAAACTCAGGGCTCTTGCCAGCCGCAGATATTTTTGGAATATAAGCAGTCGCCGTATTTGAGAGTACGAACAAGAACAGTGGTTTTTCAGGTACATGCGCACGTACAGGAGTTACCCAGTTCATATTTATCACTTGTCACCGTTTTTACTTATATATGTGTATTCATTTATTTTGATGGAAGACAAATAATCAATCAAATCCTATGATCTCACAAACCCGCTCCATATAGACATTTTTACGAACCACACCGGCAAGTTCCTCGTACGCATCCAATTCAGAAGCTGCCACTTGCGGCACATACTTAATTCCATTCTTCTCATGTAAATACGACATTAGCGCATGCCGAATATTCTCATTATCAAACAATCCGTGCAGGTATGTTCCGATCACAAGTCCTGACTCATCTGTGCACCCTTCATCTCCAAAGACCGGCACGCACGATTTAGTTGGCTCCATGTGAATTTCGTAACCTGATATCGTCTTGCTTCTAATGGATTTAAGGATTGCGCCGCTACCCGTTACAGTCTTGACCACCAATGCCGCTTTGTTTGAAATCGTGGAGGTCAATGATCGTGTTCTTATTGGGATTAGCTCATCAAAAATACCGCAAAATTGTTAAAACATGACATATCCACAGAAAATATAAATACAACGAAATTTATAAATGTCATCAAGAATGATAATATGCAGATTCGATTACCTGCGGTAAGTGAGTAATATGAAAGATAATAATAAGCATGTATGCCCTGTTGAAGAAGCCAATGTCCTTGATAATTTTTTCAGGAAATTGGTCCAGAATCCAAAGAATATCTTAAAACATTATGTCAAAGAGGGCATGACTGTCTTAGATATAGGATGCGGTCCCGGGTTTTTTTCAGTAGGGATGGCTGGTATGGTCAGTACATCGGGTAAAGTGATCGCTGTAGACTTGCAGCAAGGAATGCTTGATAAAATCAAGAATAAAATCGAAGGAACAGAAATTGAAAATATAATTGAGCTACATAAATGTGAAGATGATAGAATAGGTATTTCAACAAAAGTTGATTTTGTTTTGGCTTTTTATATGGTCCATGAGGTTCCTGATAAGGATAAGTTCTTAAAAGAAATATACTCAATACTAAAACCTGATGGAACTTTATTTATCGTAGAGCCATCATTCCATGTTTCAAAAAAAGCATTTGAAGAAACTGTGAACCGGGCAGATTCCATAGGATTTAGTCAAATAAAAAAACCGAAAATAATTTTAAGCAGGGCAGTGGTTTTCATAAAACACACATAAAACACACATAAAACACACATAAAACACACATAAAACACACATAAAACACACATAAAACACACATAAAATCACCGAACTCACCTACTAATCCCAAAGCCAGACTTGAACCATATCCGAAGCCTATAAAACTCGTTGACGACTGGATAAACCAGTTTGAAGCAGGATACTGATCCCCGCTGTATATGCTGACAGCCCCGATGGATTCAAGGATTGCGCCGCTACCAGTTACAGTCTTGATCACCCATGCCGCTTTGTTTGAAATTATGAAGGTCAATGATCGTGTTCTTTTTGGGATCTACTCAATATTAAGTGGGCAAATATTAGACGGAATTAACAGAATTTATAGGCTGTCCGACAATTCAAAATCTTGCGGAAAATGAGGCATTTTAGGTTTTCATATCAAAAACAGAAACTACACAGAACATCAGAACGACCTACACATCAATTCCGATGATATCACAAACCCGCTCCATATCGACATTTTTACGAACCACATCAGCAAGTTCCTCGTATGCATCCAATTCAGAAGCTGCCACTTGTGGCACATACTTGATCCCTTTTTTTTATACAGAGTGTACATAAGATCAATCCATTGGTGTTCGGTTAA
>DQIO01000196.1 GCA_020793555.1 Methanosarcinaceae archaeon
CAAAGTACAGCCTGTGTATAAAGTCGAGGCATAATTCGACTTTATACACAAAGCCCCATCAATGACAATAACAACTTCATTTACAGTAGATTGAAGCGCCTTACCACTCAGGCTATTCGCACCGCATCAGGGGAGGTAATAGCTATGTATTATGCGAATGATTTTGATTCGGGGATGGAGAGATCATCCTCAATCAATCCCTGCACATGCAATTCTATGGCTTCATGCATATTCCGCTCTATTTCTTCACGGGTAACTCCCGTAGCAACACAGCCTGATAAATCCGGTGAATACGCCGAATAATTATTGTTTGCTTTCTCGATTGCAACAAGGAAACGATATATATCGGTTTCTCCATTAACTACGCCAGTTTACTTTGAACCTTAGTATAGAACCCGCTGATCGTTGTCCTCACGAAACGTGCAGGATACTCTGCCTTTGTCAACGTAATAACATCGTGTTCACTGATAGTATAATTGTGTTATCCATTAATGGGCTTTGTGTATAAAGTATATCCTGTGTATAAAGTCGGGATATGTTACGATTTTTAAAACAAAGCCATTAAGACATGCCGTCACGGACCGGTCGGATTGGAAATCCGGGGCATCCCAGGACGGATGCTCATGGTTTAGACATCTATTCAGTTTTTTGGGCTTTTGCTTTTCTTTTCAGACGCAGGATTTTCTTCAAAAACAGTTTTTATTTATTTCCCCTATATTTTGAATACAGGAAGTTTAGGCATTCTGAGCAATTTCCATTTCTCTAAATCTTACAAATTTATTTAACTCTTCAACCTTGGTTTCTTCGAGGCATATCTCTATGACTTCTTTTATGTTCTCTAGTGCCTCATCTATCGTTTCACCGTAGGAATGGCAACCTTTGAAAATAGGGCAACTTAATATGTAATAACCATCTTCGTCCATTTCAATTATTATTGGCAGATGTAATTTTTCCATGTCTGTTACTTCCTGTTAGATAAACAGGGATTCAAATAATAAGATATTTCGCCTATTTTTTGTTAAAATTCCTATCCCAATGCCAAAATATTTGGTCTAATTCTATGCATTTATATCCAGTCAATTCTGAAATTAGTTCACATATTTCAACTTCATTTCCTAACCCAATTTTCTTTAGTGCATTAATTATGTGTACATCAGGTTTCACAGTATCAATTCCGAGACACATTCTAAGATTTTGTATAGTAGCGAGTCCCACATTATTGACCCTGCCAACGATATCTTCTTCAAATTGAGATAAGTTACACTTTTGTGCCCAATCTATCATTGCTTCTCTATCAGAATTAAATCCGTTTTCTTTTTGATATTCAGTAAAAGCTTTGACCATATCATTTAACATTTTATAACGCCAAAAATTGCTTTGGGTTATGGTTATACCTAAGACTTTTTTGCAAAATTCTTGTTCAGACATACTTTTTATAAGATTATCTAAGTCATATAAAGTTTTAATATGTGTATAATTATTTTGGTATTCGGTAAAACGTGGTTCTGCGGTTTCTTTCCAACTCTGACGCATTGCTAAAACAGTATTTATTATAGCTTCAACATGATTGTTTACCCACTGTTCTTGAATATCCTTTTTAGCAGTTTCCCCAATAGTTTCATTTTTGCCAGCTATAGCAGTGCCTCTAATATTTTCGATTTGCCACTTTATTAAATCAAATTTTTTGCTCATACTTCCTCCCAATTTTTAACAATTAAATAAGCTTAATCAGTAATTACTTTATCTCTGTGCACCAGATTTTCAAGTTTAATGTGGTTATTCTGGATTCTTATTGCCTCTGGAAGCATAAAACGATTTCTTTCTTTAAGTCCTGAGGTGGTTACCAACCCTTACCCAAATCCCTTAGTGTAGGGCTTTGTGTACAAAGTACAGCCTGTGTATAAAGTCGAGGCATAATTCGACTTTATACACAAAGCCTGACTTAAAATAAGTACTAAATTCATTTTTCTGAAAAATTAAAAGAAAAATGTTGCGACGGCACACTCAACCGCAGCTAAAGCTGCAGAGTATAGTTATTAAGATAAATAAGATCAAATCGCAATCGAGAATACATCATCAAAATGACGGTGAATGACTCGCTTTGTCATCCCGCTCTTTTTTTATCGCAGAATACAGGGCTTCCTTACTCAACGACCTTGGATGGTAATACTTACCTTCGCATACATCAGACACCGCCATAGCAAGTACCGACCCGTCCTCACTGATATCAACTATAAGTGCATTCACCTTATTGGCAACTATCCGGCTGCATACCTGAACAATTTCACGCTTGATACTCCCCCCAAGATTAAGCGGAACATTTGCAGTCCCATCTGTCACAATTACCATTATCGGTACCGCAGATGGTTCTTTTTTTACTTCCCTTATGAGAGTGTCAAGCCCGACCAACATTCCTGACGCCATCGGTGTTGTGCCGCCAAATGGTACATTTTCAAGATAATGTTTGGCAGCCTCTACTGAAGATGTGAACGGAAGCACAAGTTCTGCAGACCTGCCGCTATACGTTACCAATGAAACACGATCCCTCCTCTGGTATGCGTCCTTTAACAATGCCAGCACCACACCTGTGGTTATCTGTATCTTATCCTGTTCATCCATCGAACCTGATGTATCAAAAACAACATTGATGAGCGTGGATATCCGCCGCCGCCTGATCTTCTCTCGCAGGTCGGCTTTTTTTATGGAAATACGCCCATCCTTTGCATGCAAAGCAGCCGCCCGAACTGTCGGCGCAATCGCAATATCCGTGATCTTATCCCCGGGTATGCGATATCGCACATATCGTCCACGCTTACCTTTTGTCAAAACCTCGGCACGCCTGCCGGATTTTAACCTGCCGGATGCGATTTTCTTACTTTGCTGACTCTTTGCAAAATCGTGAAGTATCTTACCAACCGTTTTGTCTTCCTTCAAAGCATTGTGTAATTTTTCGGTTCTGGGTTCTTCTGTCTTTTTGGGCAAATCTTCCGGCAATTCCTGTTCTTCAAACTCGTCCAATACATCAGCAGCCGATTCGACCGGTTCTATGACCTCCGGTTCAACCTGTGTTTCAATTTCAGGCTCAACAGGTTCATCAGGATGAACTTCTTCGACCGGCATATCAGCAGCCGATTCGAAAGGTTCTATAATCTTCGGTTCAACCTGTGTTTCAATCTCGACTTCGATTTCAGGCTCAACAGGCTCAATCTCAGATTTATCAGGAGGGAATACTTCAACTTCTACCTGCTTATCAACTTCCGTAGAAACTGCGTCAACTACATCTTCATATACCGATTCAAAACTTCCGGTTTCCTGTAAAATTGGTTTAAAGAACACATCCGGTTTTAGCACCAGATGATTCGCATCAGCAATTATAAAAACATCCTTGATCTCATCAGGACGCATCTGACTCATGTTCACGCGCATCAGGTCATAGACTGCGTCTGCATCCTTATCATCAAAATCAGCAACATCTACTTTTGGAATGCGTACACCTAAAATCGGTCGCCCAATATGGAATACCCTTATTGTGTGTTCACGCTTCACATTCCTGCGCATCCGCGAGGCGGCCGCATTGTCATCCATATCTACACCTGCAATGTTGGATTAGCATTAGTGTCAAATTTGACCTAAACAATTCCATCTACGACAGCACGGAGTTGTTCTGCACTGAACTCTTCTTCCTCGAACGGTTTTTTGCGCATCCTGTGCGGCAGCACTGTTTCTGCGGCTTCGATGATATCATCATTTGTGATACGTTCGCGTCCTTCGTATGCCGCATTAGTACGCGCCGTGCGCTCGATCATGATATCGGCTCGATGTCCGTCCACATTGAAAGCAACACATATTTCTGCGATTGTCCGCAGGTTCTCCCTTGTCGTAGTGACACCTGAAAGCATCTGTTTTGCCTTCACGATCTTTGATCGCAGTTTTTCCTGTTCAGGCTCAAAGTCTCTCCTAAATCCGATCGGGTCATCATTGAACTTGTTTCTCCGCTCAACGATCTCGATGCGCTGCTCAATGTCAGATATACCGATCACTTCAACCTGAAGCGCGATCCTGTCAAGAAGTTGTGGTCGCAGTTCCCCTTCTTCGGGGTTCATACTCCCAATGATAATAAAATTCGATGGATGGCTAACACTCACACCCTCGCGCTCAACCGTGTTCACACCCATTGCGGCTGCATCAAGCAATGCATCCACAACAAAATCATCAAGCAGGTTTATCTCGTCAACATAAAGTATACTGCGGTTCGCATCGGCAAGTATGCCCGGCTCAAATGCCTGCACACCTTCCTTGACCGCTTTTTCAATATCAAGACTGCCAACTACACGGTCCTCGGTTGCACCGACAGGCAGATCGACCACTTTCGTCGAGCGTTTTTCGATCTTCAGTGTTCCGTTCTTTTGCTTATTTTTACATTCCCAGCAGAACTTATCAGGTTCGGCAGGGTCGCAGTTGAACTTGCATCCTGAAATAACCTCTATTTCAGGCAGGATCTCTGCCAATCCACGTACTGCCGTGGATTTGGCTGTTCCTTTCTGACCTCGGATAAGAACACCGCCAATCGAAGGATTGATGGCATTCAATATCAGTGCACGGAGCATATCCTCCTGCCCGACAATTGCAGATACAGGATACATTACCCTCGCAGTCCTGGTATCCATCTTTGCTATATCTTCAATTGCAGTACTGGTATGCTCAACTTCTTCCGGAACTTCTCTGACTGTACCGCTGACTTTTATTGCGCTCATAATTATCCCCTCCTGATCTGAAACAGGCAGTGGTTATTGGATGTATGTTTGTAAATTGCGTTCATTATATATACCTTAGAATTATCGCTGAAATTATTGCCAGAATCAATAATATCATGCCAATTGAAAACATTCCAAATACTATTTTCATGTGTGCATTCTTGTTCCTGTTTGCAACCCCGTTCAGTTCCACTAAACTGACTGACATGGTTAGGAAAAATATAATTGCCGATGTCAGCAATAATGAACCTGCCACTATAATGTATTCGGCAGTCCATGTGAGTGCCTGTGCATTTATGAGGTCTATGAAAAAATCCTTCCCATGCCGCACATATGCAGCCGTGATCCACAATACCGTGTACGCAATTTCCGCAGCACCTAGTATTACAGAGCACATTGTAAATGCTAAAAGCGTAAGCATTGCTCCAATATCAGGAATTTTAAGGTCAATTTGCCATTCTTTATCCACGATCGCACCTTTTTTGTAGCCTATATTTTGTAAATATATAGTACGAGTTAACGCAAACGAAGTGAGCGTTTTCCCGGAAATTATTAGATCTAATCTATTCGAACAATGAATATATGATGTTAATTAACATTGTTCGATTTCTGATAAAAAAGTATCTGTCAACTCAGTCAAATCCGCCTACATCTCCTCAAAAATATCCAATATCTGTTTTGAAAGTTCAACACTTACGTCAACAGACTTCATCAGCGTGTCAGCGCGCACAACTTCGCATCCAATGTCGCCAAAGTCCGATACTTCAGCCGTATCGCGCTCATCGATGACAAATACATCAACAATGTCCTGATAACACATCGCAACACCGACAGACGATACCTCTAATCCACGCGCTTGCATAAGTTTTCCTGCCGGACCGCTGACAGGTTCTTTGCCGATTATGGGGCTTACTGCAACGACCTTTTTGTGTTCCAGTATCTCGCGCATCCCGGGCAATTCAAGGATTGGTCCGATACTTGTTATCGGATTACTTGGACCAATCAATACTTTGTCGTCCGTCTCAAGTGCCTCAAGTACGGCAGGTGCAATGGCGGCATCGGAAATACCGTCTATTGAAACGTTCACCACCTCCGGCTCACCGTGATTCTTGACCCAGAAGTCCTGATAATGCATTTTGCCCTGCGGCGTTGTTATCATTGTGGATACGGGGTCGTCGGACATTGGAAGTACGTCTGCTTTGATGCTAAATGCACCGCAGAGTTTTCGGATTGCGGATGTCAGGACACCGCCGTTTCGTAAAATATCCGAGCGCATGATGTGGGTCGCACGGTCAAGGTCGCCGATCATCATTCCTTCATCGAATCCCGATAATTTCATGGTTTCGTGGGTTCGGAATGTGTCCCCTGCGACTCCCCACCATTTTTCTATGTCGAGCCTGTCTGATAGCAGGTAGAGGACAGTGTCTATATCAGGAGTTATGAGGTTGCCAGATACCCAAATGTCCTCTGCGGTGTTTACAACTACTGTTAGGTCTTTTGGGGGGATGAGGGTACGAAGCCCGTTTAGCAGTTTTGGTGTTCCGGTGCCGCCTGAGAGTGTTATCATTGTTGGTGTTTCCTTTTTTTAATGGGTATGCATGAACTTAACATTCAACTGCATCCTGTACATCCGGTCAAATATTTTAATTTTTTGTTTAGATAAACTGGCACTTTTCAGCTATGCATAAACGTTGTTGGCAGATTGAATAGTTCATAAATAGATAGTGGCACAACAATTGACTGGAAGTTAAGAAAACGTGGCATCAGTTCCCGCCATAGGCGGCGTATTTCACTGCTGCCAACCCACAACCCAAACATGCAAATACGATACTGCTTGAAAACAATTTTATATTTCATGTTAATGGTGTTGGAACGTGCCGCGCTGCGCGCGTGTGGTCGCGCTGTTTATTGCATCTACTCGGCCCCTTCTAGTCTAGCGACATTATATTGTTTACGCGACACGAGTCTTAAGGATGGCTGAATAGTTACATATAAACTATATAATGAAACATATTTAAGAATTGTTGTTTCAGACCGTATCGGTACAAAATGGAGTATGAGAATAGACTGCTTGTAATGCACCGAAGCTCACTCATACGCTTCCACCTCGCTTCCACCTCACTTCCACCTCACTCATCACATAACAGATAACATAATAATTGATGCATCGGTTAAC
>DQIO01000321.1 GCA_020793555.1 Methanosarcinaceae archaeon
TTTATTTTTGATTCACCTCAAGTATTATCGGTTGCTACTATTATTAATGTTTTCGGGATTGATTTCCCACCGGATCCATACAAACCTTTAAGTCATATCAAGTGCGTAATCTGGCAAGTTTCATTGTCGGGATAAAATCCCGTAGGAATGTGGCTTTTAATAAAAAAGCCGAACCGTGAAACTAAAATGAAACATAGGTGAAATAAATTGTCTAAATCGTTTTATGGATATATCAGGGACGCATGGAAAAAACCGCATGAGACTTACGTGCGCGGTTTTAGATGGGAAAGACTCCAGTCATGGAGAAAAGAAGGGTCTGTTACAAGGATAAGACGCCCAACACGTATTGACCGGGCACGAACACTTGGTTACAAAGCAAAACAGGGCATTATTGTCGTGCGTGCAAAGGTTCGCCGTGGTGGAATGAGAAAATCAAGATACGTGCGTGGAAGACGTACACAGCGTATGGGCAAGAATAAGATAACCTCCGGTATGAGCATTCAGAGGATATCTGAAGAGCGTGCAGCCAGAAAATATCCTAACATGGAAGTCCTGAACTCCTACTGGGTAGGCGATGATGGTAGATCCAAGTGGTACGAAGTAATTCTTGTAGATCCAAATCATCCTGTCATCAAAAGTGACAAGAACCTTAACTGGATATGCGCAAACACTGAGAAGGGACGTGTGTTCCGCGGAAAAACCAGCGCAGGCAAGAAAGGTCGCGGTATGATGACACGTGGAAAGGGTACGGAAAAGACCAGACCAAGCATCAGGTCAAACCTGAACCGGGGCAAGTGATACACAATATAATTTTGCGTGTAAACGCGCACTCAACAGAAGATCAATTCAGGGTTAGAAGTGCCCTGGATTTTTTTTTACTGAATTCGGCATCTAAATCTAAAATAATAGATGAAAATACAGACAACATTGTTGAGATAACTAATGTTAATGGGTATTACCAGAACCCGATCACAACATTAAGTGCGCAGATCACACGCAAACAGGATTGTCTTGCATTTGCAAGTTTTATTCGGGAGAACATGCATCCCGAGGATGTAAAATTACTTCGTAGTGAGATGTCAGACCGTCTGGATGATGAACAACTTTTTCATTTCAGGCTCGATAAGCAGGCAGCTTATATGAATAAAGTAAAGCTCAGTTCTTCCTCGGATGCGATCATAGTAAAAGCCAAGATCACCACATACCCGAAGAACCGAAAACAAGCCGGGAAGATCGTGGAGGAATTATTTGGTTAAACCAAAATTCTATGACATGAATGTTCATTCCATACCGGATGGTAAGAATACACCACAACAAACATCCATTCTTGCAAAACATTTTGGCTATGCCGGAATTGCAATAACTAACCATTCCAACATAGAATCAAAACCGACAGGATTTAAATCGAATGGTTTTGAAGTGTTCAAGGGTATTGAGGTAGTATCTAATAATCCTTCAAAACTTCATGGACTAATTGGAAAATACCGCAGGAATGTGGATGTCCTTGTCATCCATGGAGGAAACGAGAACATCAACCGTGCTGCAGTAGAAAACAGGAATGTGGACATACTTGCGCATCCATGTACACCAAAAGACAGCGGATTGAATCATATTCTTGCAAAATCGGCAAGTGAGAATAATGTAGCCATAGAGTTCAATCTTGATTCGGTATTCAAAGGTCGAGGTGGGCGAAGAGTGCATACACTTTCATATTTCAGGAAGAATGTTGAAATTGCACGGAAATTTGACGTTCCAATGATACTTACAAGCAATGCAGCATCATACTTCGATCTCCGTGCACCATGGGAAATGATAGCACTTGCCGGGCTGTTCGGTATGGAAAAAGATGAAGCCATATCAGCGATTTCAACTGTTCCGGCAGGGATCATAGCAAGAAACAGGCCTGGACCAGGATTCATTCGGGAAGGGGTAGAAGAGATCATAGAAGAAGTAAACAGTAAAGATAGTAGTATCGATATAGATAATATAGATAGTGAACCGGAAGAGGCAGGTGTGTCAAATTGAAGATACTTCCGCCTACATTGCGTGACAAAAAACGCTATCTTGCCTTTGAACTTATCTGTGAACATGAAGTCACAAGAGAGGAACTTTTGCGTGAGATGTTCTCGTGTGTGGGTTCCCTTATCGGGGATGTAGGTTCAAGTGAATGCGGCATACGCCTTCTTACATTTGAAGATTCAAAAGGTATAATTCGATGTGCGCACAAAAAAACCGGGCTGACACGTGCTGCTGTTACCACTATTACACATATAAGTGGCAAGAGGGTTTTAATGCACATACTCGGAATATCCGGTACAATTGCGGGTGCAACAGAAAAGTATTTAGAAGGAATAGAAGTATTTACCAATGAAGGTATCGAATAGGAAAATACAGCAATAGAGCAATCACATATAAATGAGGAAAGACTATACAGTACCAATATTGTACGTTGTACGCGTTAATTTAAGTGTAGTCTCAGTCGTAATCACATATCAATTTAACATTAACAGGAGATGAATTTAGCATGCAAATGGCACCACAAATGGGGTATGACAGGGCAATCACGGTTTTTAGTCCTGATGGCAGGCTTTTCCAAGTCGAATATGCCAGGGAAGCGGTAAAGCGAGGCACAACAGCAGTTGGAGTGAAAGCAAAAGAAGGAGTAGTACTGCTGGTTGACAAAAGGATTACAAGCAGGCTTATTGAAACCGAATCAATTGAAAAGATATTCCAGATCGATAATCACATTGGTGCTGCTACATCAGGTCTTGTTGCCGATGCACGGGCACTTGTTGACAGGTCAAGGGTTGAATCCCAGATCAATAGGGTATCATACGATGAACCGATCGGTGTTGAGGTTCTTGCAAAGAAGATATGTGACCACAAGCAAACATATACACAATACGGCGGTGTCCGCCCTTACGGAACAGCCCTTTTGATAGCGGGTGTTGATGATCACAGCCCAAGATTGTTCGAGACCGACCCAAGCGGGGCACTATTAGAATACAAAGCTACAGCCATCGGAGCAGGCAGGAATGCAGTCGTGGAAGTGTTTGAAACTGATTATGATGAGAACATGAATATTGACTCCGCAATCATACTTGCTATGGATGCACTTTTCAATGCTACAGAAGGAAAACTTGATGCTACGACCCTTGAAGTTGGAACGGTGACGCTTGAGGGCAGGCAGTTTAGGAAACTCACACCTGAAGAAGTGGAATCCTATGTATTCCGGATTCATGAAATGCATAAAGAGAGTGAAGAAGACGAATCGGATACAGAAGAAATTGATAAAGAGAGTGAAGAAGACGAATCGGATACAGAAGAAACTGATGAAGAGAATGAAAACGAATCCGATGATCAGGATGAAAAGTAACTCATAACCTGAGATTAAACATCACTAAAGTATAAAATTATATTTTCATATAAAAGAAGGTGTCAAGAATGGTATCTCTCGATGATTCTGTAACTGCGAGACTTAAGAAAGGTGGAAAGCATTTTGAAGTCGCTGTCGATCCTGACGGGGCATTTGCATCCAAAAGAGGCGAAGATGTCAAGATCGAAGATATTCTTGCTGTGGAATCCATATTTGAGGATGTAAGTAGGGGCGATCATATTGCAGAATCGGACCTTGTCAAAGTGTTTGGTACAAGTGACATATTTGAGATAGCTGCCAATATTATTCAACATGGGGAATTACAGCTTACAAAAGAGCAGAGAAAACACATTCTTGAAGAGAAAACCAGACAAGTTATAAGCACTATTGCACAGAATGCGATCAACCCACAAACAAGGACACCGCATCCGCCTGCACGGATCGAAAAGGCAATGGAAGAAGCAAAAGTACACATTGACCCTTTAAAAAGTGTGGATAATCAGGTCACTATCGTAATGAAAGCGATACGTCCGATCATTCCAATCCGCTTTGAAGAAGTAAATATTGCCATTAAAATACCTGCTGAGTATGCAGCAAAAGCATACGGCGATATCGCAAGTTTTGGTGCACTGCAAAAACAGGAGTGGCAAAATGACGGCTCATGGGTTGCAGTTGTAAAGATTCCGGCAGGATTGCAAAATGATTTTTATGGTCTTATTAATCACCTGACAAAAGGTGATGCTGAAACCAAACTCTTATAAGAGGACAGTAGAATGAATAAAAAAATAGTTATCCCTGGTCAATTTATATCAAATAATGTCAAAAATGCAGGATCAGGAACATACATTGACGATGGAAAGGTATATTCACTATTATATGGAATATTAAATGACAAGAAAAGAATTAATGTGTTGCCTTTTTCCGGAAAATATATTCCTTCCCGAAACGACCTGGTTATCGGAACTGTAATAGTAGTGACTCCTTCGAACTGGATATTTGAACTCGGTTCTGCTTATGATGGGCTTCTTCATGTATCAGAATTCCCAAGAAGAGTGGATTCTGCACAAATGAGGGGTATCATGAATGTAGGGGACTCTGTTATCATTCGCATTAAAGATGTGAATACAGCCATGAAAGTCGAACTTACCATGCGTGAGAGAGGATTGCGAGCCATCAACTATGGCAGGATCATCACGATCATGCCAACAAAAGTACCACGGCTTATCGGGCACAGTGGTTCTATGATCACAATGTTACAGAAAGAAACGAATTGCGAGATATTTGTCGGACAAAATGGTAGGGTCTGGATCAATGGAAAGGACAATGATATGGATCGTCTTGGCAAAGCAATCGACATAATATCACGCAATTCAAATGTTTCCGGATTAACTGAAATGGTCTTTAAGTTTTTTAGAAATGAAAACGATGTCGATACTGTGGTAAGTACATCAGCAGAAGATGCAGATGATACACAGGCAAATGATACGGAAGAGAAAGTGCCTGAAGACACATCCAGAAAGATCGACATGTTGTTAGATCCTGAAGATGAATAATATCTCATGTCAGGACAGAAGATTCAAGGAAGAATGAGAGAAACAAGTACATTTAAATTTAAGTTTAAATTTGGAGAGTAGATTATGAGTAAACCAGAGAAGTTTTTTGACGAAAACGGTTTGCGTCTTGATGGAAGACGTGTCGATGAGATAAGACCTATGAAAATTGAGGTCGGAGTTCTTTCAAGGGCTGATGGTTCCTGTTATCTTGAATGGGGCAACAATAAGGTATTGGCAGGTGTTTTTGGACCAAGAGAACTACATCCACGCAGGATGCAGCGACCTGACACTGCAATTGTAAGATATAGATATAATATGGCTGCGTTCTCGGTAGAAGACAGGATCCGTCCTGGTCCGAACAGGCGCAGTACTGAGATCTCAAAGGTAAGCCGTGAGGCATTTGAACCTGTTGTCCTGACACACTTGTACCCAAGCGCCGTAATCGATGTTTTTGCTGAAGTACTTCAAGCAGATGCAGGGACAAGAACCGCAGCGATCAATGCAGCAGCCATTGCGCTTGCAGATGCAGGAATTCCAATGAAAGGACTTGTATCGGCATGTGCAGTTGGTAAAGTTGATGGTAAACTTGTGCTTGACCTGGGCAAAGATGAAGATAATTATGGTGATGCAGATCTCCCTGTTGCAATGACACAGGATGGAGATGTGACATTGATCCAGATGGACGGAAATTTTACACAGGATGAGTTCAAAGAAGCAATGGAACTGGTAAAGGTAGGATGCAAACAGATCCTTGAGATCCAGCGCGAAGCACTTAAAGGTAAGTTCAGTCAGTCCGAGACCGAAGAAATTGAAAATGAAGCCGTGATCGAAGCACCGGCACCTGAAGTTGAAAAGGCTGAAAATGAAAAAGTTGTTGAAACTGAAGACGATGAAATGGTAGAAGTTGAAACTGAAGACGATGAAACGGTTGAAGTTGAAACTGAAGACGATGAAACGGTTGAAGTCGAAACTGAAGACGATGAAACGGTTGAAGTCGAAACTGAAGACGATGAAACGGTAGAAGTTGAAACTGAAGACGATGAAACGGTAGAAGTTGAAACTTATGATGAAGAAGTTGTTGAAACTGAAATCATCGAGACCGAAGAAGATAATGAAAATGTCGGGAATGTGGTCATGGAAGATGATGAGAACGACAAAGAACCTGACGAAAATATTGATGAAGATATAGGAAAAGGTGAGACAAATGAGTGAAGTGATGTCAAAACTCAAGAAAGACTATATCTATAACCTGATGCTCAAAGGTCAGCGCGAAGATGGTCGTGCATTTGATGAGATTCGGGATATTACGCTTGAGACACATGTTATCGATAAAGCTGAAGGATCTGCAAAAGTACAATATGGCGCAACACAGCTTTTAGTTGGTGTGAAAGTTCAGCTCGGTACTCCGTTTCCGGATTCGCCGGATGTTGGTGTAATTATAACCAGCCTGGAATTGAACCCAATTGCATCACCGACTTTTGAATCAGGACCTCCACGAGAAAATGCTATTGAAATGGCTCGTGTGACGGATCGTGGAATTCGTGAATCAGGCGCAATTGATTTAAAGAAGTTGTGTATTACGAAAGGAGAAGAAGTCTGGATGGTATTTATAGATGTACATGTGCTAAATGATGACGGTAATATTCTAAATGCTGCATCTCTTGGTGCGATTGCTGCACTTATGACTGCGATAGTTCCGGCTGAGCGTAATGGTAAAGGCGAAGATTTCATGATGCCTGTCCGTGAGATGCCAGTGTGTATTTCAGTGGTTGACATCGGCGGAGAGCTAATGGTAGATCCTGGACGTAATGAAGAGACTGTTTGTGAAACAAGGATCTCGATCACATCTAATCAGGACGGCTCGATATGTGCAATGCAAAAAAGCGGTGAAGGTGCACTGTCAGAGGAACAAGTGCTACAAGCAGTTACGATTGCATGCAAAAAGGCTGAAAAGGTGCGAGAGGAACACCTTTTAAAAATATAGTTGATTTGATTCACGATTGAAGGAGACATTATTTATGGCAAAAAAATTTACACGAAAAGGGCGGGTATCCCGATCCGCAGGTCGATTTGGTACACGGTACGGTAGAAGAGACAGAAAATTGATAGCTGATCTTGAAGATCGCATGCGAATGCCGCACAAGTGTTCAAAATGTGCACGCCCCACTGTGAAGAGAGTTGGCACAGGAATATGGAAATGTAGCAAATGTGGTTACACCTTTGCAGGTGGAACATATTTACCAACCACATCGGTTGGACAGACTGTCATACGTACAGTTAAAAAAGCCACAGAAGTACTAGAGTAGGTAATCATGGGTTACAAGTGTACTCGATGCAAACGCGATGTCGAGATCGATTATGAATATACTGGAATTCGATGTCCGTATTGTGGGCATCGGATAATCGTAAAAGAGCGACCGACCTCAATAAAACAAGTCAAGGCAGAGTAAGAAGTATGTTAATTACTTCTTCTCGCAAACCATCCGGTAGAACTCGCACTTTGTGCAAATATTTAGCTACCTTTTTTAACTGCGAGTACGTAAACCGGGGAAAAATGGGCATGGGCGAGGTATTACACCTTGCACATAATAGTCCCTTCCTGATTATCGGTGAATTCCACGGAAATCCTGGAAGTCTTGCAATATATGATGGAAATGGTCTTTGCTTGCTGTCAATTCACATGACAGTGTCCTATCCTGAAAATTCAAAGTTTTCAAAATTGAAATTAGTTGAACCTGTTATTGTAGGAGTAGGTAGGTCTAAACTTGCTGATACACTGGTCGAAAGCCTCTCATTCCAGCGTGCAGATGATCCATCCAATCCACGTTGTATCATAGTTAATGATAATAGGATGGATTTTACTAATTCGGATCATCTTATTTTTAGTCTTAAGGTCAAAAGTCTTAAATTTGATTTTTCGGAGTGAATCGATTGAAGTTCAAGGCCGAATTTATTTTTGAAACGGACGATGCATATTCGATCTACCAATCGATTTTACCAGAACTTGAAACTCCGGTATCTAACCGATCCATTATTAGAATGTCAAACAGTGATTCAAGTCTTGTTTTAACTGTAGAGGCAGAAGATGTCGTATCTATGCGTTCAACTTTGAATACATGGCTACGCCTGATACAGGTCGCACATGAGATATCACAGGCCACTGGTCACACATGAGAACCCCAGACTACTAACAATGTATTTGTTTTAGACGTATGTCAGGAGCATTTTGGTTTTTTGCGCGTCATTCATAGAAACATTAAAATCCTTTTAGTGATTATTGGAGTTTCAGGTGAAATAAAATGAGTAATGAATTACCCCCACAGGTACAGAACCAGTTAGCACAATTGCAGCAAGTTCAGCAGCAAGCACAGGCGATTGCAGCGCAGAAAGGGCAGATTGACAATATTAAAAAAGAATCTGAAATTGCACTTGAAGAACTTGGGAAATTGGCGGATGATGCTGTTATTTACAGGGCTGTTGGAGAATTACAGGTATTATCCAGTAAAGAAGAAACAGTTGCAAAGTTGAATGAAAAGAGCGAAACCCTGTCATTGAGACTTCAATCCATCAGCAAACAGGAAGAGCGCATCTCTAAACGTTTTACACAACTTCAGGAACAACTCCAGCAATCAATGGGAACCCAGGCACAATAAGTACTGATATAACCATGAGCATCAATTAAAGCGATTGTCATTTCTATTGTTTTAAATGATGGTCAGAGGTATCAATGCAAGTTAATGAAGTTGAGTTTTATAGCAGGCTTCTGGATTATCACAACATTTTATTTTTGTGCCACCGTAATGCTGATCCGGATGCTGTTAGTAGTGCATTTGCCTTATCGGAAGCCATTGGCGGTACTGTAGGTCTTGTTGATGGAAGCAACCGGGTTGCATCTCTCCTGATCGACAAACTGGAAATTGATGTAGTAGATACACCAGATCCTTTTGATTACGATTTTACAGTTGTTGTCGATACTTCTACAAGCGCACAGTTAAATGACATAAAACTTACAAATTATTGTGTTATTGACCATCATATGACTACGGCCCTGACAGAGAATGCAGAATTTTTCCTGCACCGTAATGCAGCATCTACAGCAGAGATCGTATTTAATGTTCTGCAGTTTATGGAAGCCCCGATAATGCGGCGGATAGCACTTGGTCTTATGACAGGTATCATAACTGATACGGGACATTTCAAACACGCAAATCCTTCAACTTTCAAAACAATGGCAGATATTATAGAAATGAGCAGTGTTGAATATGTTGAAGTATTAGAAATGATGGCCGCCACCCCACAGGATATCTCAATGCGCATTGCAATGCTCAAATCTGCCAAACGTGCACAGGTCGAGCGCGTTAATAACTGGTTGGTAGTATTGTCAAATGTAAGTTCTTTTGGAGGATCAGCATCGTCAATGCTTGTTAATATTGGTGCAGATGTGGCACTTGTAGGAACATCCCGTGATGATACAATACGAGTAAGTGGACGTGCAAAACGTGATGCTGTGAGCGCAGGAGTAAATCTTGGACAGATCATGGAAGACATCAGCAAACATTATCAGGGCACAGGCGGAGGACATGCGGGTGCTGCTGGAATCGATGTTATTGCAAATATGGATACAATTCTTTTTGAGTGCAAGACTCGTGTATGCGAGATCTTAAAGAACAAGAAAAATCCGTCGATCTTATAGATCTTGATGATGATTTTTCTGTGTGCATGTTTTGTAATGCATATTTTGTGAAATTATGCAGTCCGGGTTAATTCAGGTGCAGTGGATCATTTTATTGTATTAGGGATTTCACAAAATTTAATATACCCAGTTTTCGTTGTTTCGAAATCAGAAGCACATACAGGCGTGACGTGAAAAGTTCAGCGAATATATCTGGTGGGTAAATTATTTATTGGGAAATCCCTTATATCTTCGTCATGTGCGTATTCGCATATACTAAACTCTCCATAAATGACATTAAAAAACACGTATTTGTTTTGCGATTTTTGGCACCGAGGCAATACGCCGGAGGCGCGCATTCCCAAACCACTGGCGCGAACGATGACGTTTTCTCGTTGTATATAATCTATAGGATTATGTAGTCCGAGTTAATCCGACCGTAGGGAGGATTTTCTCGTCGGTGAAATAACGCACAAGTTCGTAGGGAACTTTAAATCCAGCGGCTCAAGATAGCAGGAAGTTCGAAGATTGCATGTGGCATACTTAATAGCAATACTGTAGTAAGCGAAGCGTTTTGCATTGAGCCAGCCATTGCAACCCCTTATATTAATCAATTTTAAAACAAATTGTAACTATTCAGCCCGTCCTAATTTCGCCTAAAGCCTTCAGTTTCTTCACTTGATACCACAAATTAAATTCCACTTATGCAACTGGCAGAAAAGGAACAAATGGCTTTCCATTGAATACTGCTTCAATTGCATCCATAACAGAAATCTTATTCTTCTTCATAGTAGCGATGTAACCTCTAATGCGGCAGAAATTACGTGCACCTTGGATACTTCTAAAAGTACCTGATATTTTCTGCTGTACTTTCGTCATTCTGATATCCCTCTCTGCTTGATTATTGTCAAATGGTACATCAAAATCATACATAAACCTGAGAATATCGCCTTTATATTTTACAAAGCGATCCAATAGGTTTTTCGGTTTGGTTTGCTTCTTCCTACCACGTTTTTTTGGTTTTGTATCTAAATCCAAAGGCGGTGGATTTTCTTCCAACCCCTTTTTGATGATGTCGTCATACATCATTTCAAAATCATTGATCTGCTCGGCCGTCAAAGAATCCGACGTTTCTTTCGTTTCATCAACACATTCTTTGATAATAATAAGCAAAGCCGCCATCTCCCCCGACCATACCTGTTCATAATTTTCAGAGATGGATATTAATTCCCTCAGGAGATGGACATCACAAAGTCCATGATCACATAGGTATTTGAAATACGACATCCAAAAATCATGGACTATAACACCATCGTAATTTGGTAGAATATCCATGTCATCCATAGCTTCAGAACCTCTCTTTTGATGAGTGAAATAATATGTCATCGTAGCAGTACATACTACATGAAGCCAGTTGCGAATTCCATTTATTCTCATTCCGGTTTCATCACAACAGAGGACAGGAGATTGCTTTAAAGCCTCCTTAAGTGCATTATCGAATTCTTCAAGTCCTTCAAAACATTCAGTTTCTGCTCTAATCAGAGTGGCAGGACTGATGTCACATCCGAAGATATCAGATAATAATTCACAACTACGGTCATAGGGAATGAACTGGTAATCATGCAAGTAAACTGCTAAAGATCTCAGTCGTGAACCATATTGGGCGGGCTGTGTTACATTATCTGGAAAATCAGCTGTGTTTATGCGCCCACACTTTGGACATAATTTAATTTCACCACGGTGTTCTGTCGAATGAAGTTGAACAGGCGGTATGTCAAAAGTCTGTCTTCTTTTATAGTCTTTAACTTCTTCATCTTCAAGAGACGTGTGACAATTACTACATTGATCTACCTTAATAATTCGAATTTCATCAGGATTATCAACCATCCTTAATGTTGTCCCAGGGTGACCTTTTTGACCACCGACCTTTTTACCACTTTTTACACGCCTACTTTTTGGCGTGGGTTTTTTAGGTGCATAAGCATCAGTTGAAGGGGGCTTACTACTGTTACGACTGTTTTTGTTGAGTTGTTCCTCTAATGATTTGACGCGTTCTTCAAGTTTTGCAATTGTGGCAAGCAATTGTTCGATTAGATTGATTACTGCATCTGGCCCAGCTTCATATATTGCAAGAATTTCTTCACGTTCCATGTTAATCCCCTCTGATTAATGGAAATGTTTGGTTGTTTCGAATTATTAATTTACGATGAGGTCATTGTATATTGAATTTTCGGTTTTGGTGTTTTTTGAAGAATAAACGGTTTATAGGGTGGCTGAATAGTTACAAAAAGTCTCAGATTTACAGTCAGCGCTGTATTTGCTGATCTTAGAATTACACGTTAATGCTGTAACAAGTGGATTGCAGCGGTGGAATTCGCTGCCTGCGACGGTTGTATCGGTTTTAAGTTTTAGTTTCAGATGGAACAATCCCATTTACGCAACTATACAAATAGCTTTTACCTTTTACCTTAGGGATTTCCCAATAAATAATTTACCCACCAGATATATTCGCTGAACTTTTCACGTCACGCCTGTATGTGCTTCTGATTTCGAAACAACGAAAACTGGGTATATTAAATTTTGTGAAATCCCTTATGCCGCACGGATATTCGGCAAGGATGGTTTTGTCACCATTCTGTCATAATAATCCGGCAAGTACCAGCTTTCGATCGTTGAACTTATTTCAAATGAAGATGCATTTTGATAAACAAAAATATGGATCATATCTTTGCCTTCATTATTATATCCTAATGTGATACTTCCTTCCACAATTTCATCTTTTTTTTCCATATTGGACATATTTATTTTAAAATATACCTCTCCATCATCAAACCGACGTTTATTGGAATCATATCTTTCACTGCCATTCCACAGTTCGATCCAATTCTTATCAGATCTCAAGGTCCACCACGGAGTCCCATCCCCCACATTTTTCATCGATATCCTGAATTTCTGTGGATCTTCAAATGTAGGCTCAACTTTTATTTCCAATTCCGGCCTTTTCTTTTTCTCTTCGACATTAAGGTTTAATGCCATTACATCGGCAAAGAATTTCAAATCAATTAAATCTATAAAATCTAACTTTGTGTTAATTAGAGAGAACGTTACTTCCCTTTTTCCCGGGCTAAACTGAAAATCAGGTGTTAACAAAGTAATTATGACCGTGTCCGGTTTTTGTCCTTCTAATTTATCAAATTGTATCCATTGCTCTTCAGATTGGAGTTCCCAATTTGGATTTACAAATGGCATCCAATCCCATTTTTTATCAATGGTCACATTTATGGAAACCATATCATTTAATCCAACAGTGATATTTTTTTCATACTCTGCTAATGGAGTACTTCCAATCAAACTTGCAATTAAAATCGCAAATATTGCGCTAGCAATTATAATTCCATAAACAAATCCCTTTAATGTTGCAAACTTATCTTTCAAATCTTCAGTTTCTCTCAACAAAAACTTTTTCTGAACTTCTGCTTTATATATAACTGTACGAAACGTTTTTTCTTCAAAACCATCTTTTTCAATGGTATATGTGAGGGTCTGTCCAATGTAATCCTGGTCGGACTTGAATTCATAATAACCATGCTCATCCGTGAAAAAAAGAGTCCCAATTTCTTTATCCTGAACTTCAAGCCTGATCTTTGCAAGTGCAATCGCCCCATTATTCTTTGAACTTAGAACTGTACCAGATATTTTCATACCCATCACTCCAGAATTTCATAATATTTGAACTCCACTTCTACTTTTTTATTTGAGAAGTTCTTAACAACCAGTACATAAGAACATTTATTTTTTTCTTCACCCAGTGTCTGTACGACCTTCTGGTATTGAAGTTGTTTTTGAGCAGATGCGGATACCGGTTCGATGTCCGGTTCCTTGATACTCTCCTTTGAAAGAACTGTTCCGGATTTACCTTTTTTTGTAATCAGGTTAGTTACTTTTTGCATCAACCTGGTTGTTTTCTGCTTCCAAATATTTATATTCTTATCAAAGTTAGTCGATTCGGGACCACCTTTTTCCACCTGCCACCCCCATTCAATAACTGAATTCGGAGTGATAGGAATTACGCTCGTCATAAAAAAACGATGTTTTGTATCGGGTTCGGTAAAATCCACTTTTGCTTCGGATTTAGGTCCTATTTCTGCAGTACCTGAAGACTGTAAAGTGCTCATTCTGGAAATCGGTACAGATCTTTTTGCAATCTGGTCAGTACCAACCATGTTCTTGCTGAGTTTTCCGGTCAATGTACCGGAAACATTCAGGTTTCCTTTCAGTAAGATGTTCTCAGAGATTATCTCTAATCCCGGGTTCAACCCGGCCACACCCTTTATCCGGGGGAAATTACCAGTATCTTCTTTCGTTGGCAATGAAAAATCGATACTTTTGACCTCTATATCCCCTCCGATGTTTCTTACATTTCTACGTTCATCCAGATCGATAGAGCTTAGCGTATCTTTTTCCCGGTCAAATACCAGTTTTGCCAGAATCATCTTCATTGACAATTCATCAGGTTCGTTTATGTCATATTCGATAACACACTCTCCGCTAATACGGGTATATGACCTGTCTCCTTCCCCTTCCCTGAAGTCAGTTTGTTCTTCCTTATATGATATTGTAAGATAAAGGGACGATGCTGTTGATTGAGACAGGTCGATCTCTCTCAATTCATCAAGTACGATCTGTCTTCCCAGGCCATCGATAGCCATACCCAGACTGATTGTTACATTTTTTGTACCGATCTTCTCAACATTGAGACCGCGCGCAATACCCCATGTATGCAAGTTTCTGTTATGGGACCTGAGCGCATCGACATGATACAGCTGTTCATCCTTGAAATCATCGGCATTTAATAACTGCCCTGTATAATAGTTCAACCTTTTATGGGATGTTTTACCGGTCATGGATATCCTCCTTCCATTATTCTATAACAATGTATTCTCTCCAATATTCGAATTGACACCTAACGTTATTCCTGGTTGCTTTATGTTCAACCAGTAATCAGTATGCATTGGTTTCTCTGAGTTAATTATTCTTTCAATCGCTTTCTTTTTGTTCTTCCATTTTTTAATATCAGAAGCACGAACATTTTTTGCGTTGTATATTATAAGCCCCCCATTTTCCATATTAAGGTTTAGTTCATAGGTTTTATCACCTTTTACCATTAATTCGGCTTTTCCATATTCTTTATCCAGCCTTATTCGGGCTAAGTTTTCATCCCTGGTAATATTAATGATATTATCATCATCGGATTTGTGGATATCTGCACCTTCTGCCCAATCAATACCAAAATCATCTTTCAGATAACTTAAGAGCTCTTCACTCTCGTTCCCCGGGACATTATCCCACCTGAACATATACATTACATCAACTTCAACAATGAAAAAATATGGGGGGAATCCGCCCACTCTGGCTTCATTTCCAATTTGGGAAGTTATCCCTACCCGGAATTGTTCAGATTCTTCAATAATATTTATGCGTTTTCCCACATATATGCCCAGATATTCCTCCAGCCCTCTTTTTGTTCCGCGCATCCTGTAGATGGGAATAATCCTTGCGATGACTTCTCTCTTTTTCTCAAGTTCCCAATCATCTTTTAGAACAAGAGCCAGCCAGCCAGCCAGCCACTGAAGAAACTTATCTAGAAATTCATCTATGTTCCTATCCTGTCTTAAATGTTTTTTGAAATTGTTTTTTTCATTATCATTTAAAGAGGGTAAGAACGATCTTTCTGCATCATCGAACAGGAATGAAAATCTGGGATGAAAAAGATCGGAAATGATATTAAGTGTCTCTGCAATACCCTTTTTCCCATTTAAGTCATTGTCTTCAATTCCGCTTATTATAGTTTCGAATATTTTGAAATATCGCCCTAATAATGGACTATCTTCACCTTTTGGTCCCTCATGAAATACTGCCGGAAGAAAGCGTAAATAATTATTTTCCGTTTCCGTCTGGTTCATTTCTCCTCCTTCCTAACCTTCACATTCAATGAATCAACTTTTATGAGTCCGCCTATGGTTTTAATTTTCAATTCCTTATTGCCATCAAACATTATTGATCCGGCCTGCTTGATACCATCCGTTCCTTCAACGACCTGGGCGATCTCATATACAGAAAGCGGTCTTTCATATGGCCACCCTGTTTTTTCATCCCCGCCCACAAAAGGATCAAGATGCTGCAATATCCTTTCCTTAGTATCCCTCTCCATTTTTTCTGGTATGGCATAGTGATGACAGACAACGTTGAGGTCAATGCTAACCTCCGAATAAACAGGTTGTTTGACCTCGATTTTTGTTCCTATAAGCGTCCTTGGCTTCAGGTAATCCTCCACGAACCCAACAAGTTCCCTATATCGATCCCATTTATCAGCCTCAGTAAGTTCCTCATATTGTTTCCATTTGTCAGGTACTACAATAATCTCAACTTTGTAATCATCCGGGTTTTTTTTAACAATGACCCTTTTGACTTTCACCCCGAACTGGCCAGTAGATTCAATGGTAAGTTGACGAAAGTCATCTTCTGTCACTGCCCTATAACGTGACGCCAAAAACAGTAGAGCTTCTGTTTTGATCTCTGCAATCGTTTTATCGTGCCCTTCTTCGATCTCCTTTAAAAATTCAAGGATGTTTCTGTAGTGCCTGTCCTGATGGGGATCTTTTAACAAATGTTCCACTTCATCTATGCCTGAAGTGCCTGCCACAAAACGTAAAAAATTGACATAAGATTCAGGGGGTATTCTGTTAATCCTATAAAATGTTGTTTCTGCAATC
Source organism: Methanosarcinaceae archaeon (assembly GCA_020793555.1). Taxonomy (GTDB): domain Archaea; phylum Halobacteriota; class Methanosarcinia; order Methanosarcinales; family Methanosarcinaceae; genus Methanovorans. Next base: position 16,375 of record DQIO01000321.1, read on the forward strand.
CAGGAAAGCAGCTCAAGAATCGTTATGCCAGGATCAGATGGATTATGGTTTGTCCATTTATCGGTATATTTCGAAATGGATGCAACCATTTCACCTGATATCTCTTCATAGGTTTTTGTATCAAGGTCGGGCAGCTGGATTGCCATATTTCATTCTCCTATTTCCACATTGATTATACCGGCACAGGGCAAGGAACCGGATTCTATAGATAGGTATTCTACCCCGGACAACTCCTCTTTCTTTTGTCCTGGCAATTTTTCTGTTAACTCAATTTCATTAACATAATCCACCCCTTCAATGTCCTCGATTGCCGCAGCCACCTGTGAGATCGATATATTTTGTCCAAAATCCCATCCCTTTCCCACCGGACCACCTTTTAAAGGATGCAGAAATGTTTTGAGTTTTATCTCGACCCTTTCCAAAACAATAATACTTTCCTTCAATGATACCGGCGTGACCTTAACATATGCATTTATCTTTGTATAATCAGGACCAATGGTTTTTATTCTGTGAAGAATTGTAAAAAAAGCCCGTTCCTTTAGGTGCATTCCAACCGAATTTAAAAGACCTGAATCCGGAAGAGGTGCCTCACCTTCATATTCCGGAACAATGATGACAGATATCACATCATTTTTTAACATGCACTTTGCTTTTGCCACGTACTGTGAAGCCTCATGTGCAAGCCACTCAAAATCTTCATTGGTAACTGCACGATCCCTGTTTTTAATGATATGGGGATACCGGTCAACTACATTTTCGATACTTTCCATATCCATACCTCCCGATGATGGGATGTGATTGATCACCGTATCAATATTCGGTATTGTTTTCTTTAACGAAGTAATAGTCCCTGACGCCACGTTACCCCTTGCACCGCCTCCGCTCCCATAGCGCCTTGCAATGATATTGTTCTTACCTGGAGGGGGGACCATGCCCCTTACCCCATCTCCGAAAATTAATGTCCCATTTTCCCTATCCGGAATATAGTGCCTGCTTGATGGACCTGACAGGGCAAAATTGTTTACTTCAGTCCACAGAACCCACATTTCTTTTATTTCTCCATCTTTCTTCTTTACCCTCAAAGCACTCATACCTGCTTGCGACTCTATGGTTTTCAATTCATCTTTGGAAGGAACGTTCACCTCTCTTATCTCGATTACCTCTCCTTCAAGTACAGGCCTGTTTGAAAAAGTAACTATTAGATTCGGTTCTCCATTTCCAGAACCAAGGACTTCATCTCTTACCGTTACACTATTCTGGGACCAGGCCGTATTTAGGAAAATACCTTTTAATACGGGGCAAGAGATTAATTTTCCATCTTTGATCTCCACTTTTATCCAGTACAGTTCTCTTTCGAAGCCGGATGTACACTTAATGCCTGGTGGAACAAAAAAATGTACGATCCCGGCTGTCCTAAAAGAATCGGTCTCATCCTCCACACTGAATTCTTTCCAGGAAATACCGTCATAGTATTTCCATGCAAGACCGGTCGCTTCATTAACATTATTAGTTTCATTGACATTATTAGTTTCATTGACATTATTAGTTTCATTAACATTATTAGTTTCATTGACATTATTAAGATCATCCTGATAATTCGGATGTTTGATCCTTAACGCCTCTTCACCATAAAGTCTCTCTTTAACCGCACAAAAAAGTGCCATCGGCAATTTTGCTATGTTCTCTTCAAAGCCAAGGTAGATGACTGGTAATTTTTCCGGACATGCTTCATAAATCTTTCCGGGATCTTCCGGGGCCAGATCCTTATATTGAAAATTATTGAATGACCTGGTCCTTTCGATCCCTACCCCTGTATAGTTATATGAGATACTAATAGACTGTATAAATGGAGGAGTAAAAACAGGTGACCTATATATGGAGAAAATATCACTTTCACCCAGATTATCCCTGATTTTCCGTGTTGACCGTTTCAGTATACCATATATTGATCCTGCAACATTCCCTACTTCTTCATGCTCGGGTCTTCCAGCAGTTTCATAAGCCTTCCCTGATATGATCCTTACACGGATCCACCTGTTTAACTGCCCGTTAATTTCTACGGCTGGTATGAAAGGACAGGTTTCAATGAGTACCTGGCCAGGTCTTGTGAAACCGCCGGTGTTATCAAGAACCTTTAATGGTTCCCATCCATTTCCATTCCAGTGCTCCCACTGGAGTATTACATTAGTATTTTCAATTTTTCCTTCTAATTCAATATCAAATGTTATTGTAGCTCCCTTTTTTGAAAATACTTCTTCTGATCCGAGATACAATGTATCCCTTTTTTTTGGTTCTTCTCCAAATGGGTAAAGTCCTTTTTTTACGTCGATCGGAACAATATTAAAAAATGCTGCATCAGGCACTATATTTCCAACTGTTATGTCCATGGATATTTTATAAATCGCAGGCAAATCGATCCCGTTAATTATTTTAGTATCATAGGGTTTGGCATATAACCAGAAGCTATCTGTTCCGTCAATTGATGATCTTTCAAGTTTTTGAATATTTTGAATGTCACGAGTTTTATCATTAAAGGTGATATCGAGTTTCTTTGCATCCTGGTCAGATGTGATATCAAGATATTCAATCGAATTATTGTTGCCATCATACCATAGTTGAAAATACTCTTTGAAAAGGTTCGCTCCTTCAAAATGGATCTTAAACTCTGATGGCGGGCTTCGCACGTCCAACAGGACATCATCACCCAGGTAGAAGACATGATCAAGATGTTTTTCATCAGTATCACCCCCAAATATCCGGAATTCCTCTTTTTCACCTGATATTATTTTTGAATGGTCTGTATATTTGTCCTCCCAGGGATTTAAAGAAAAAATAGCATTTAATTTTGCAGGGACCACACTCAAGCCCTGTGTTGTTTCAAAGACCACATCGGGTTCTTTTGATGATGCTGCCTGGGTACCAGGGGGTACAAAATTTCCTGAAGAACCCTCTGCAAGATAAAATGTCAACGGAACCTTTGATGGCTTTGCGGATAGAATTTTAATTCCCATAAAATCAAGAAATGCAAGACGGTGTTTGTCTGGGATTTTGTTAAACTGGATTATGATATTTTCAACCATGCCTGAAAAAAGTTTTAGTATCACCAGACCCGGGTCATCCGGATCAAAATAACCTTTTTTTTCAGGAATTTCCAATTCCGGGCAGTAATGCCTTGCAAGCTTTAATGCCTGCTCATAAATGTCCCCGGAATTTCTATTATCCAGAACAGGAGTTTTAATAACCATCTATTCTCCCTCAACATAAAATGGATATACAAGATTATACCTTGTGTTCGACGAAATGACCCTGTATTCAATACTAATATTCAACCTGTTCACTTCTTGCTCATCAGCATTTGCATCAACCTTCATGAGTTCTATCCTGGGTTCCCATTTTTTCAACGCCTCCTCAACATGAAATATTGCAAAAGACGCAGTAGATGTATCATTTGTAAAAAACGTCAGCTCATGGAGACCACATCCGAAATCAGGCCTCATAACCCTCTCACCTATCGATGTACCGAGGATCAGCATTATCGATTCCTTGATGGAATCCTCATATTTTGACCAGACAAATTTTCCATCTTTAACCTTAAATGGAAAACCCAGGCCCACACCAAGAAAATCCATGTTCATTTTATTCACCCTACAAATACAGTACCTGTTGCTATTACTTTTCCGATAGGCATGTCAGAAGGATCATTACATGTTATTGCCATATCCCCATTCCTTGCGACCATTTTCCCATTTATACTTACAGTTGCACTTCCCATATTTATTGTTGCCTTGTTTGAGGGAGATTTCTGGAACGGTCCGCCCTGTGGAACATGCAAAGGCTGGTTTGTTGCTGTTGAACCAACTGTTGCAGCAGGCATTCCTCCAATCTTTACATCCTGGCTGAGATTACCATCTATGATACCCGTAAAAGAATGGGGAACCGGAATGGGGATCGGTGGGCCAGGCGGCGCCTGTATTAAAATTATATGAATATCGATTGCAATAACTTTATCTCCGTGTTTAGCTGCCGGTATTCCCATAATTAAACCCCTGATTTATGATTAATTGAGATTAATTGTAGCCCCTTTTACATTCACATTTCCTGATGCTTTCAGGTCCATACCTGCTGATGCCTCGATCTTTGTGGCAGTTGATGACTTGATCTCAATATCCATTGCATCGATCGTAATTTTTCCATTCGGTGCAGACATCTCAATATCTTTGTTTGATATTATGGATATTTTATTGTTTTCTGTATCAATTGTAATCATATTTTTTTCTGTTTTATCCACAATTTCTATTTTTTCATTACCATCCGTATCATCAATTCTTATCACATGCCCGCTACGAGACTTCATCATCCTTATATTGTTCTTACCATCGGTATTTATTTCAGGAGGGACATCTTTACCATTCCAGAGCGACCCGATAACATATGGCACATTTATATCGCCATGTTCAAAAACAACAAGAACTTCATCATCAATTTCCGGCAGGATAAAAATTCCCCGGTCTTTGCCGGCCATAAGTGATGCGACCCGTGCCCAGTTAGACTCATCCTCATCGCTCAACCACGGGAATTTTACCCTGATCCTTCCAATCCCTTCTGGATCCTTGTTATTTGTTACAATACCTATGACAACACCATTGATCTTTGAATCTGTGGCCATGTTCCCGACCATATCCAGCAGACTCATACACCAACCCTCCGTACTTTGAATGATGTATTATACCCACTAAAGCCAATTGTATGGTACGTTGAAGTAACATAATAAGTGCCACTGAACCGGTCAATTCCCGTCACCTCAATGGTATTACCTGCCCTCAATTCAGGAATGCCGCCACATTTTCCTTCCCCGGTCACGGATTCTACCAGATGTGCATTGTACCTGGCAACTGCAAGTTTTTCTGCATCCGAAGTATCCACAGGATGTTCATCTGCAATGTATGAGGAAGAACTGCTAAATGCCGATTTAGTCATGCCTATTCCGTTCTCTTCAGCGTTCATTGTGGAGATCTCATCTCCCTCTTTTGCCGTTGCCGATATCTGCTTTTTCTTCATGATATCCCATCCCTGTACCACAACCTCATCACCTTCATGCCTGGCACTCAGTTCTATTGAAAAATCATCTATATCGACCCTGTACTCAAGGGTTATGGATGCCGGATCACCCTCCTTCGGAGACCGGAAATGCAATGTCCTGTCGTCCACAAACACCTCATACCTGATGCGCTTTGCTCTTTGTAATATAAATTCAAGGTCGCTCTGGTTGTTTTGATACATATATGGATGAACTGTTCCTGTATCTTCTACCTTTGCACTAAGCCCCCAGTCACCTGCGATCCTGGATACAATACCACTGTCTTTCACATCCATAAATGTACGCCTCTTGCGCCCGAAACGAAGCCGGTGCAACCGATCATAACCTCGTATTTCGATTATAGAGAGACTTTCATTAAAAGATGGCTTAAGCGATGTGATCTCACCCACAATCATCAAAACCAGATCGTCCATGCCCATGTACAGTTTGACCTCACTCCCCAGGCGGAAGTATTCAAGGTCAATATACTTCCAGGCCCCTTTTTCAAAATCGGATGTCGCCAGTTTTAGAACAAACATGGATGCTGTGTTGAGCTCTTCTTCGAACACCACACTTTCAATGGAGGCCATGGCATCTGCTGAAAGATCGTTGCCGTCAACTTTAATTTTAAATATCGGGACTGTGGAAACTATATTTTCTGGCAATTTAAGCTCCTTATGTCGTGTCAACTTTCAAATGTCGATTATGGGGGCATGGATTATATGAAATTAAACTATAAAAAGACTGATAAGTTTCTACACAGCTCCTAAACGGAAGGAATCACAGCATCAGTCACAACGCCTCAGGCGGCACATTCTAAACATTATGAATAATATATCTCGGTCGAATAAACCTGAACATTTTCAATATATTGGTGTGTAATACCTGTCTATCGGTGGATTTAGTAACTAGGTTTGAAGAGATGTGATATTGAAGGGT
>DQIO01000195.1 GCA_020793555.1 Methanosarcinaceae archaeon
GTTTGAAAACATATCCGGAATAGTGATGTTGCCCACACAATGTTAAAGAGAAACACTAATAATCGTTTATAATATTCAATCTTAATTTAAATATCAAATTAAAATCAATTTAAGTATTAACAGGTGAAAACAATGGCAGAAAATGAAGTAACAGAATCAGTAGCAGAATCCGAAGGCGATGGATATTCAGAAATAAAGATGGGTGCAGGCTGGTATCTTACTGTCACACTTGCAAAAAGCGAGAAATATGACAATGAGTATATTGAGATCGCAAAGGAGCGCAGCGGAACCAAACGCAGTCGGTTCAACCTAAATCCAAAGTATGCAAGAGTATTGGGTAATGCCCTGTTGAAGTTCGCGGATGATAATAATCTGGATTGATCAAAATACTGATTATTCGTGCAAGGTCTTTTGTGTCGCCCTCATATCATAGGAGATATGTTGCATGATGTGGAGCTTACAAAATTAAGGGGATGCCTGTTACTTTATCCCCATCTCCTCAAAAGATACACTGCCATCAACAACCCTGTGATTGCTGCAATTGATTCAAAACCAGGTTCTTCTTTTGCTACAGGATCATTGTTTGCAGGGTTATTGTTCGCAGGGCCATTTGCAACATCTTTTTTCGTACTGCCGATTGAAATAAATCCGGCGTCAGGTGCACGATCGTAAATTGTGCGACTGGACTCGTCTGGATGGATATACACTTCTCCGTAAGTGGATCTCTGAGACGAAGGAATTTTTGCTTTATTCCCAACGAATGCAGTTTCAGCATATAGATTCATTGAACGATCGTCATTACCCAAAAATTCAAGAGGGATGCTTATGTACATTTTGTTACCTGACATTGTAATCAAATGGTCTACACCTCTTGCAGTATATGTTCCTCCAGCGTCTCCAAAGATGCTCGCTCCGAGTTTTCCATTATAGAGAGAATATACAAATGCATATTCAGGTATATTATCAGGATTTTGATCTGTATCCAATGCGATAGTTGTAACTGCACCATCGTCAAGACTGAGACTACTGTAAGTAACCGTGACCAATAGGATATCTCCTGCGTAGCACGCCTCAATTCCAGTGATGTCATCGCCATCAGCCCCAAATCCGGCTGAATCACCAGTGGGGTCAGTGATCATAACTTTAGTATCTGTGCAACTAAGTAATGGTTTGATGGAGCCGGTGCTTGTATCCAGTGCGCCCTGCCCTTTATCTGGTACACTTTCAAGGTCACCGTTCAACATGCTTTGAATTGTAAATGAATCGGCAACAATGTCCATGTTTCCTTCATCGTGCCCAAGCAGGCCAAGCGGGATTCCCAGAAATACCTTATTTCCCACAACTTTGAACGTTGCATCGTTGTATGGTACACCAATGGATACTCCTGTTGTCTGTGCATATCCTGTTTTTGTCAGATCAGATTCATGGTCAATTTTCGTAATGCTGGCATCAGTTCCTAATATCCTGCCAATAGTATACTCGATCCGGTAATCGATCCCAAATGTAGGTGGTGCCTGTTCCGTATTGGTAAAACCAGTGGCAAGATCTTGATCAGCATCAATGAAGATCCATCCATTCAGATCATCGCCATATGATAGATCAGCAGGCTCGACATTTTTATTGTAGGTGATAGCAATGTTCAAAACCCCATTTTTCACATTTGCATCAAGGCCAACTATATCTGAATAAGATGAATCGCCTGTTCGATCTGTTATCGGTCCACCGGCATTTGAATTGAAAGTAAATGGAACTTTAACAGAACCATCATTTAGATCCAGTACTCCGAAATCAGGTGCCCGATCAAAATCAAGGGCTTTAACGATCTGAGTATGAGTCGCAACAACAATATCCGCATCTCCGTCATCATTGCCAAGCATTGTTAACGGGATTGTAATACTTATCTGGTTTCCTGCAATATTGAGAGTGTCAGTATTTATCATATTATCATTAAGGGTCACAGATTTGATCGGATCTGAGTAAATGATAGGCATGACAAAAAACTGATATACATAATCATATCCGGGACTGTAAATATATCCTGTAGAATAATCTTGGTCTGTGTCTACAAATACAGCACCGGAAATGTCATAATCCTGGATGTTTTCGGTGCATGTGATGACAATGTTAATATTTCCTCTGCCCACATTGGCGGTAACACCAGAAATATCCGGGAAATCAAAATCGCCTGAGGGGTCTGTGATGGAGGCTGCAAATACGCAATCAGCACTGGCAAGCATCACTATTGACCACATAATCCAAATGATTATTTTACTATTCATACTCCCTTTTCTCCTCATTTTATCCCTCTACTTCAATTTAGGATTGGAAATTTTTATGTTTGCATAAAAAATGCAATATATATTATGGTTGGTAAATACATCGGATTGTCTCAATAATCAGATTATAGTTGTTGAACGATTAAAAAATACTTTCATCGCTGAAAGTTGATGCTGTTCTAAAAATATGTATTTAATCTGCGTGAATCAGCGTCTCGAAAATAACTGGTAAATGGGACAGTGTCCGTTTATGTATGGCTGAACAGTTACAATTTTCAAATTATATATTGCGGTTAATCCGACTGGTATGAAGGATTGTATGAAGGTCAGTAGTATGGGAATATGTCGGATGATTGTGGTTTTCTAAATTATAAAACAAATGATTCGGAAAGTGAGTTATCGAAACCAGCCAAACATATACAAAAAATATGCTTAAAAAGTACAAAACCGTCATCAGGAGAAATTATGCAAAATCTACATAGACGTGCGGAATGTGAGATAATTCACCCATTTAATTTTATTCGCATTAACCACGTGTAAAAGCCGTGTCATATATTTATGACGCGGCTATACAGCGAAGTAAATGAAGGAACATGTCCCCCAAAGTCTACATGTTATAAATACAATCCCATTTCGATAATAAATGTAATCTAAATGGGTGAGGTAATAAACGGTTGAAAACATCACCCAAATAAATCGGTTTTAATCCAATTTACTAACATTCCTTACCCAAACCATCATTTATATATGAGAAATCGCTAAATGTGGAGCGAGGAAATGATAATGCCAATACCAAAAACATCCTACATCATCATGCTTATCCTGACTACACTCCTTATATCAAATGTGCAGGCATACCCAATAAATATAACAGACAATTTTGGCTGTGACGTGACAATTGAAAAAGCACCTGAACGTATCATATCTCTCTCCCCATGCAACACAGAAATATTATTTGCCGTGGGTGCCGGGAACAGGGTGGTCGGCGGAACTACATACGATCAATATCCGCAAGAAGCTGTTAATTTACCCAAGATTGGTGGATTCTCCACCATAAATATCGAAGCTGTGGTAAACCTCACATCGGATTTGATCCTTGCTGAACATGGCAATGGCGAAGATACCATAAATACATTGAAAAACCTAAATCTTACAGTGGTCTCATTAAACCCAAAAACAATGGATGATATTCTTGATAATATCCGGCTTGTAGGACGTATCACCGGAAATACAGATACAGCTACATTGATCACAAGAGATATGACACAGCAGATTAAAGATATGACATCCCTGACCGAAAATCTTACTCTTAATCAGAGGCCACGTGTGCTTTATCTGGTATGGCATGACCCGATTTATGCAGCAGGCTCGGGCAGTTACCCAAGTGACCTGATATGGATGGCAGGCGGTAATAATATTATTGAAGCCGAAGGCTGGCCAATCATCAGTCTTGAGCAAGTTGTCAATAAAAACCCGCAGATAATAATTTGCTCAGGCATGGGAGGGGGGTCCTATACTATAATGGAAGCCATAACCAGTAATCCAATACTTGCCCAAACTGATGCAGTACAAAATCAAAAAGTTTATGCAATTGAGGATCCAAACATAATTGAACTTGCAGGCCCGCGAATAACCCAGGGACTGGAAGAACTGCATAGTTATATTGCACCTGAGATAAAACAACATAGCGAATTATCAACGATTACTATGAGTGAAAAACCAGATGTAACTGGTGCGGAAGATCAAGAAAATACATCTCAACTTCCAGGATTTGGAATGTTACTGGCAGCAAGTATGATGCTGGTGGTTTACTCGATGAGAAAACTATAATTATGGCGAAATTTGGAAAATCTATTATTTTCATACTGGTATTGCTCTTGATAACAGCAATTATTACCAATACAGCCATAGGTTCCACAAATATTTCTCCGTTAATCACCGCAAAGATCCTTCTTGCCCGATATTTTTTCATAGAACCTACATGGACCTCCAGTCAGGAAATTATTATAACAAATATCCGCCTTCCAAGAGTGCTTCTGGGAGGTTTAGTGGGTGCAGCACTTAGCACAGCCGGATGTGCAATGCAGGGACTTCTAAAAAATCCCATGGCAGATCCTTATATAATTGGAATGTCATCCGGTGCTGCACTTGGCGCATCCCTTGCTTTTATGCTGTTGTTGCCGGTACAAATTCTAGCATTTATAATGGCTATAATCACCATATTCATTGTATACAATATCTCTGTTATTGGGGGAAAAGTGCCTGTTGACACCCTTTTGCTTGCCGGTATAGCCGTTGGTTCATTTCTGGCGGCGATTACATCGTTAATCATTTTCCTTGCCCAATCACCTCATCAGATTATTTTCTGGCTGATGGGAGGGCTCTGGACTGCAAATTGGGACAAAGTGAAGATCACAGCAATCCTTGTGACAATCGGCATTATTATGCTATATCGCTATTCATGGAAACTGAATGTAATGCTGCTGGGTGAAGAAGAGGCGCAGTATCTTGGTGTTAATGTTGAGCATGTTAAGCAATACGTACTGGTGTTTTCTGCATTAATTACGGCTGCAGCAGTATCAGTTAGCGGGATTATCGGGTTTGTGGGACTCATCATCCCCCATATCATGCGCATTCTTGTGGGCCCGGATCACAGGATACTTTTTCCTGCTTCGACCCTGATGGGTGCAATTTTCCTGATACTTACAGATACTTTTGCCAGAACTATTATGGACTCAGTAGAACTGCCTGTTGGTGTAGTAACTGCTATGTTTGGTGCCCCATTTTTCATTTACCTTTTAAGAAAGAGGAGGGATAACCTGTATGCTTAAGATCAAAGACCTGAATGTAAGTTACGGGCAAACTCAAGTCTTACAAGAGATCGGATTAAGTGCCACTGAAGGTGAATTTATAGGGATAATCGGTCCGAACGGTTCAGGAAAAACAACACTGCTGAAAGCGATTACAAAGGTTTTAAAACCCACCTCCGGGACGATTGTGATCGATGGAACAAATATTGAAAAAATGGGGAGCAATGAAATTGCAAAAAATGTGGCAGTTGTCTCTCAGGTAGTTTCAATTAATTTCGAGTTTACTGTGAAAGACATTGTGTTAATGGGAAGAAATCCTTACATTAAAAGTTCTGAAAGCGTTGAGGATATTAATATTGCAAATGATGTGATGGAGAAAACAAACATCAATTTTTTGAAAGACAGAATGATTACTCAGTTAAGTGGAGGGGAACTGCAAAGGGTAATCATAGCAAGAGCTCTTACGCAGACGCCTAAGATCTTGCTTCTTGATGAACCGACTTCACATTTGGATATAACCAACCAGATTGAAATATTAAATCTTGTAAAGAAATCTTCAACAAAAGGTATGGTTGTCATAGCAGTGATGCACGATCTAAATCTTGCTGCCTATTATTGCGATAAGATATGCCTTCTGCGCGATGGATGCATGATATCGATTGGAACTCCGAAGCAGGTGTTGACCCCCACTAATATTGAAGTTGCATTTAATCTTCCCATCGAAGTAATGAATAATGATAGAACTAATTCAATCTATGTGATGCCTATACTGGAGCCATTAAATGAAATATCAGATTAAAGATACAAGCTTGATCATTGAAGGAGATTTTGAAGCCATAAGTTCAGGTATAAATGGTGGTCGGGGACGTGTTGGAAGTCTAATTAACCATCAGGTGCAACCTGCATTTGATCACTGCGAACCTGTTGAATATCTGGACAATGTGGCAAATTCCTTTATATTAAAAAAGCCTTATTTTGGACTTTTGACAGCAGTTGACATGAATGACCTATGTGTAATGACAGAGGATTATTTGACAACTTTTGTCACCGCTGGTATCACTCATCCTTCTGGTTTTAAGTTTAACAAGCCAGGAACCATTAATATAATTATTACTGTTGATGGAATGTTGTCCGAAAGTGCAATGGTCGGTGCAATAATTACAGCCACTGAGGCAAAAGGACTTGCACTTTTGGATATGGGATATGATTTTTTAGGAACAACCACTGATGCTGTGATAGTGGCATATCACAACCATACTGGAACAGAAACACACCTGGAATATGCTGGCCCATACACAGATTTTGGTAAGATGATTACAAGAACTGTTATGAAAGGTGTTAAAGACGGAGTGAGAAAAAACGAGCAAAATTCACTCACAAATAAGGATTGAATGCAGGTTTTCATAAATTTAATTTTCTGGAACTATTCAGCCATAGTTAAGACTGGAACGAGATCTACAATATCTACATCAACGACAAGTATGATCTTGGTCTGGATGAGTTTATAATGCTGCAAGTCAATCTTCGTTCCCGGGATCTGATGTGATCGGACCAGTGCTGGTTCTGCTGTCAGTTGGTGCGATCTGGCAAAGGAGATGGATGTGGATGTTCTGATCTTCGGGCATTTCCACCATCCGATCATCGAGGAATCCGGGGTGCTTCTGCTTTCTCCGGGAAGTGCCATCGTGCCTGGAATTGGTGCGCTTAGCGCTATAGAGATTGATATATTTGATGGTGCGGTCAGGGGTAGGGTGATTCGGTGTGATGGGGGTGTGTGCAGTTATTTTGAGTATGGGGGGATGTGAGTTCAAAACTCCTTATTTTTT
>DQIO01000194.1 GCA_020793555.1 Methanosarcinaceae archaeon
AGCCCTGTGCAAGGGTTGCGGTACATGTATGGCAGCCTGTCCCACAGGTGCATTGGAGCAGAGTCATTTCAAGAATAATCAGCTTCTGGCACAGGTTAAGAATGTGTTCGCTTATGGGGAGGTGTGATTATGACAGAAGAAGAATGGACTCCAAAAATCGTTGCTTTCTGCTGTAACTGGTGCAGTTATGGTGGTGCAGATACGGCAGGAATGGGAAGATTCCAGCAGCCTGCATCTACAAGGGTCATAAGAGTCATGTGTTCAGGCAGGATCGATCCATTGCATGTGTTCAATGCTTTCCTTGAAGGTGCTGATGCAGTACTGGTCACCGGATGTCATATCGGTGATTGCCATTATGTGAATGGTAATGAAAAAACCCAAGTTAAGTACGAATTTTTGGAAGAGATGTTACTACAATTGGGTCTTGAGCCTGATAGGTTGCATCTTAACTGGATATCTGCCAGTGAGGGTGAGAGGTTCGCCAATTTCATTAATGATGTTACGGCGAAGGTGAAGGAATTGGGACCAAGTCCCCTTAAGCCTGCAGGAGTGAGATAAATGGTTGAAGTAGGAGATATGCTTGTAGGATATGCAACTGACGAAAATATACGCAGCCGAGGAGCTTCCGGTGGATTGGTTACTGCAGTACTGGCAGCAGCCCTTGAGAAGGGATTGGTTGAGAACGTTGTTGTAATGAAACATATCAACGAGTTTGAAGCTGTGCCTATCATTACTGATGATGTCGAAGAGGTTTTGGCATCCACAGGCAGTTTGCATTCAGTACCTGTGAATCTTGCTAAATATGCTATGGGCCGCAAGGTGGCAATGCCTGCAAAACCATGCGATGCACAGGCTGTTATTGAACAGGGCAAGCGTGGTATGATCGATCTGGATAATACTTACGTCGTGGGATTGAACTGCGGTGGAAGCATGCATCCGGTAACTACCAAGAAGATGCTTATTGAGATGTATGATATCGACCCCGAAGATGTAGTTGGTGAAGATATCGAAAAAGGTAAATTGATATTCAAGACAAAGAACGGTGAAGAGAAGGCTATAGCCATTGATGAGCTGGAAGAAGCCGGTTTTGGACGGCGCGAGAGTTGTCGTTTCTGTACGCTTAAGATACCTGTGAATGCAGATCTTGCATGTGGTAACTGGGGTGTTATCGGGGATCTGGCAGGCAGTGCAACTTTCTGTCAGGTGATGAATGAGAAGGGTGCAAAACTTCTTGGAAACGCCATTGATGCAGGTCGGATAGAAGTACAGCCAGCCAGCGATAAGGCAATTGCAATTCGGGCGAAGGTGAACAGTGTCATGGAAGATCTTGGTAATACTCTGGAAAAGGAGATATTCCCGGATATTCCTGATGAGGAAAGGATGCAGTATTATATGGAGCAGATGGAAGACTGTATCGACTGCGGTGCATGCAAGGAAGTATGTCCTGTATGTGCATGCGGCGATGATGCCAAGTGTACTATGTTCCATTCTCTTGTTGACAATTACAAGATGAGCATGTACCATATGGTAAGGTTGCTACACCTGTCTGACAGTTGTATTGGATGCGGGCAGTGCAGTGATGTGTGTCCGTCTGACATTCCAATTACCCTGCTGCAGAGCAGGTTTGCGATTCCTTCGCAACGTAGGCGGGATTACAAGCCCGGGATGAATCTTGATACTCCTCCGTTCTTCGAGGTGATGTTAAAATGAAAGAGATGATATACCAGACCGTGTGCCCAGGATGTAATATTGGCTGCGGCCTTTATGTACGGGAAAACGAGGAAGGTACGCTTGCAGTTGATTTCATGAAGAGCAGTTCAGCGAACCTTGGTAAGTTGTGCAGGTTCGGAATGAAACTGCCTTACCATTATTCAAAAGCTACCAGTATGGTGGACGGGAAAGAGGCAGACATTGAGACGGCAGTCAAAGCGGCATCCGATAAACTTAAAGGTGCTAAGAATATGGCTATGCTGGCTGTTGGTGCTACTACCAATGAGGAACATCTGGCGTTCACAAAGATCGCTGATGCGCTGGGTATTGTGGTGAACACGGGAATAGGTGCTTATGAGGAGATTCCTTCTGAATGCCATTCGTCAATAAGTCAGGGAATTCCACTGGATGATATCGAGAAAGCAAGTCGTATCGCCTTGTTCATTGATCCTTATGTCCAGTATCCATTACTTGTCAGGCGACTGCTGGCAGCCAAGAAGAATGGTGCAACCATTGTGTCTTTGGCATGTCAGGATTTGAATCTGGCAGATGAGAATGTGTCAGTCAATCCTGCTGATTACAAGACAGAACTGGGACTGGATGACAATTCCATGATCATTACTGATGTGCATCCACATACCGACCCGGAGCAGGTTAAGAATCTTCTGAATCTGGCGCTGATGACAGGGGCTAAGATAATGTTCATGAAACCATTTGTGGATTCTACAGGTGTCCATCTGTTTGGCAAGACTGCCGGACAAATGGGTTTGCAGGAGATCATGGACGGTATCAATGACGGAAGCATCAAGACACTTGTTACATTGAACAGCGACCTGCTGGAACTTATGCCAAATACTGATGAGGCAGCAAAAACGCTGGAGAAACTGGATAATCTGATTGTGATGACTTCCAGGGATAGTCCGGTGAATGAGATGGCAAACATTGTGATCGCTACTGAACCTCTGTATGCAAAGGCTGGTAGTTTCATGAATGTGGAAGGTCAGGTTTTGAATAATTCCGGTGAGAGTACTGTTGGGATTGACGCGATGTCAACTTTGAGCCAGAACCTTGGTGGAGAAGCATCTGATTTCCAAACTATTCACAATAAGATGATGGAATCTGTTCTCCAGAAGTATACCGCACCAAAGTACAGTGAACTTGAGTGTAAGGTCATGGAAACGGCTGCGCCCAGTGAAGACGGTGGCAACCTGGTATCTGTGTATAATCCATTCATGTGGTGTGACCAGACCGATGACAATGATTTCGTGATCGTCAATATGACTATGGTGGATAAACTGGGTCTGCGAAAAGGCGGTATGATATCGCTTACATCGGATGCAGGTTCTGTGAATATGAGATACACGGTAAGGGATATCCCTGATGGTCTGATCCTTACTATGAAGAAGTTGCCTGTGATCACAGGAAATACTACTGAAGTCAAGGCGGAGGCGGTGTAAATGGTTGAACTTGATAAGGAACAGGAAAAGGCATTCGTTAATGAGATGATGGAGGCAAACGAGTTAAAAGGTGCTTCCAAGAAGAGGCTTATTCGGTTTCTGGGAAACAAGTACGACTGGGATCAGCACAGGGTTCAGTTTAGGCTGACCCGGGCGCTTATTGCTGAGCGATACGCGGCTGAAAGTCATTAATGTTGAATGGGGGCTTGATAGCTCCCGATTATTCTTTTTTTATATTTGGCTAAAATCAAAGCCAATCAAACCGCCGCAGGCGGCGCTGTTCCACACCACTGACCTTAGTAATCCTTAATATCAGTTGAATTTATTTTTCATCATGGAACGGTCTTCCATCGGAAAGCGTGTAGATATCCTCTTTTGGATCTTTCAGGAAATCGAAGGCTGGGTTTTTGGCTGCTGCCTGAAACCATTCAGTTTCATCGATGTCGGTTTTTGAGGCATCCAACATTTCAATTTTAACAAGTTTATCATCTTTACTGTAATGCAGGATGATTTCATCGCTCGCTTGTACTCCATAATCAAGATTATCATCTGCAATTCTCATTTCCAACACATCAGCGTCCGGATAGTATTTATTCTTCATATGATCC
The DNA here is from genome assembly GCA_020793555.1 of Methanosarcinaceae archaeon. Lineage (GTDB taxonomy): Archaea > Halobacteriota > Methanosarcinia > Methanosarcinales > Methanosarcinaceae > Methanovorans. The sequence goes on from DQIO01000194.1 coordinate 3,776, forward strand.
TCCTTTTGGTTGGTAGAACGAATACAATTTGTATTATGTGTAGTTAATTTATAATGATTTGCATGACTCATGCACAGACTCTATGTCTATCCGGCATTCCGGCCAGCGCACTGACCCGCCGTCACGCATGGTGTCGTTTTTGTAAAATGTACGTGCTTCTGTATTTTTAACCCTAAGAAGTTTTACATAATGAATCAGGGTGGTGGGAACAGGTTATAAACAGATGATTGTGATAATTTTGCAGACAGTGTCGGCACAATTGCATCCCTGCTCGCAGTATCCAATTGTCCAGAAGCTGTCTGGATTATTGATAAATATACCAGATAAAAAGAGCGCATCAAAGAAGCGTCTCATCAAGTTTCTGGGAAACAATACGCAGCGGAAAGCCATTAATGTTGAATGGGGAGCTTGATAGCTCCCGATTATTCTTTTTTTGTTTTATATTTGGCTGAAACCAAAGTCAATACAACTGCCTTCGGCAGCATATCACCAAAGTGAAAATACTTTTTACATCGAATTCTAAAACGTCAAAACTTTATCGCAACTTTTGACGATTTCATACAAATCTGCCATTGTTGACATTGGGCACAATTCCGAACCTCCGGATTGGCGAATCTTAAGGCAACTGCCACACGCTAATATTTCTCTACCATTATCAACTAATGTTTGCATCTGTTTTGTCACATTAAATTTATCTGTGTCCATATATTTGCACTCAACACCCATTCCGAGCATGAATAATTTCTACTCCCCTTCCACAACCCTAAGCAACCCTCCATACAAAACCACAGACAAAAGCGAGTACCCTCCAAGCCATTCCACGTTCTTTGAACATGACAGATATAATGCCGCTTACCATTGATCACAAATTTGTACAACAAGAAAGATGCGCCCGAGCAAATCTAACAAAATGCACAGTTCGTTCTATAAAAAAACGATACGAAGACTGATTCAATGATCAGTCTTTTCTTCTATTCCATGCAAGTCCTGCTGCAAGGAGACTAACCTGTGCGGTGACAAAACCAAATCCTGATAATTCACTTGTTTCCGGTTCATCTGATGTTCCAGTGGTTGCAGAAGATTCATCAGCAACAATGTCATCAGCAACAATGTCATCACCGTCATTTCCAGTCGCAGGGGTAGTAGGCGGTGTGGTCGCTTGTATTTCAGATGAAACAGTGATAAGTGCATCACCTGTATTTGAACCACTGTCACTAATATTGTCATTATCGCTTGAGTTTACAGAGAATTTCCTTGTATCATTCGATGCATTTATGCACAGAACCACAAGTCCGTTATGTCCATCAGCAACATATGCATAATTTCCAGATACGGTCACGCCATAGGCATGCCCTGCTGTATTATAATTACCTTTTAAGACTGGAATGGCAGGATTGCTAATATCCACAATAACAATACCTTTACAAGAATCAACAACATATGCGTAATTTCCAGATACGATCACGCCATAGGCATACCCTGCTGTATCGTAACCGCCTTTTAAGACCGGTGAGACAGGATTGCTAATGTCCAGAATCGCAAGTCCACTATCAGCAACATATGCGTAATTTCCAGCTACAGCCACGCCCCTAGCATTCCATTTTGTGTTCTCTTTTTTATAGTAAATGTTTTTAAAGACAGGTGAGGTGGGATTGCTGATGTCTAAAATAATAAGTCCAATATTAGAATCAGCAATATATGCGTGATTTCCGGATATAACCACACCCTCGACATCCTCTACTGTATTGTAACTGCCCTTTAAGACCGGGGAACTAGGATTTCTGATATCTACAATAACAAGACCATTCCCATCATCAGCAACATATGCGTAATTTCCAGATACGGTCACGCCATAGTCAAACCCGGTTGTATTGTAATTGTAACTGCCCTTTAAGACCGGAGAGCTAGGATTTCTGATATCTACAATAATAAGACCATTCTCACCAGCAACATATGCATAATTTCCAGATACAGCCACGTCAAAGGCCCACCTTTCTATACTGCAACTGCCTTTCAAGACCAAGGAAGCAGGATTACTAATATCCAAAATAACAAGGCCATTAGGTCCGGCAGCAATATATGCATAATTTCCAGCTACCTCCACGCCCATGGCATACTCTGTTGTATCGTACCTACCTTTTAAGACAAGAGAAGCAGGATTGCTAATGTTCAAGATAACAAAGCCAGTAGAAGTACCAACAACATATGCATAATTTCCTAATGTAGCCACGCCATAGACTTCCCCTCCTGTATCGTACCTGCCTTTCAAGACCGGAGAGGTAGGATTGCTAATGTCCAAAATAACAAGTCCATTACGATCAGCAACATATGCATAATTTCCAGATACAGCCACGTCCTGGGCCCACCCTTCTGTATCGTAACTGCCCTTTAAGACTGGGGAGCTAGGATTTCTGATATCTAAAATAATAAGACCATTACTACCAGCAATATATGCATAATTTCCAGATATCTCCACGCTCTTTAAATAATCTGCTGTACCATACCTGTTTGCCAGGATTGGGGAGGCAGGATTGCTAATGTCCAAAATAACAAGGCCATTATCATTATCAGCAACATATGCATAATTTCCAGATACAGCCACGTCATTAGTCCACCCTGCTGTATCGTAACTGCCCTTTAAGACTGGGGAGCTAGGATTGCTAATGTCTAAAATAACAAGGCCATTATCATTATCAGCAATATATGCGTAATTTCCAGATATCTCCACACCTCTTGCATCCCCTGCTGTATCGTATCTGCCTTTCAAGACTGGAAATGCAGGATTGCTAATGTCCAAAATAACAAGGCCATTATCATTATCAGCAACATATACATAATTTGCAGATATGGTAATATCCATAATAATGCCTCTGGTTTCTACCCTATCAATCTCAAAAGGAGCACTTTTGTTGGTAATGTCAAGTACGACAAAGACACTACCTTGTCCAATATATGCATAATTCTCGTACATTGCAGCAGCATAAGTCGCACCTCCGAAATGTCCGACATTTGTTATATCGAAATCATCAACAGCCGCAACCTGTGCATCTGCATTCTCAGAATTTGAACCATCAGCCTGTGCTGCTGCTGCTGTTGCGTTGCCCGCAAGTAACAATACTAACATCATTATTCCAATA